>JAWWBH010000156.1:0-7104 GCA_033721075.1 Christiangramia sp. | reverse complement strand
AATGATCTTGTCTATATTCACCTGGTAAAGAGTACCAATTCCATTACAGGTAGGACAGGCTCCTTTAGGTGAGTTGAAGGAGAAACTGTTAGGTTCGGGATTTGGATAACTTATCCCGGTAGTGGGACACATCAGGTTTCGACTAAAATATCTCACGTTCCCGGTTTCCTGATCAAGGATCATAAGCGCATCATCTCCATGATACATGGCAGTTTTGATACTTTCTTCCAGCCGTTTATCGGAATCTGGTTTATCTTCAATTTTCAGGCGGTCTACCACGATTTCTATATCATGGGTTTTGTAACGGTCGAGCTTCATGCCCTTCTCGATATCTACTACCTGCCCATCGGCTCTTACCTTTATAAAACCCTGCCTGGCGATCTGTTCGAATAACTCACGATAATGCCCTTTACGACTTCTTATTACCGGAGCCAGGATATTTACCTTTTTACCTTTGAAACTTTCCAAGATAAGTTCTTTGATCTGGGAGTCGGTATAACTCACCATTTTTTCCCCGGTATTATAACTATAAGCTTCTGCCGCCCTTGCATAAAGCAACCGGAGAAAATCGTAAATTTCGGTAATGGTCCCTACGGTACTTCTGGGATTCTTGCTGGTAGTTTTCTGTTCGATGGCAATAACCGGAGAGAGGCCTTCTATTTTATCTACATCGGGTCTTTCAAGACTTCCCAGGAACTGCCTTGCGTAGGCTGAAAAAGTTTCTATATATCGGCGCTGGCCTTCTGCATAAATCGTATCAAAAGCCAGCGAGGATTTTCCTGATCCGGAAAGCCCAGTGATCACCACCAATTTTTCCCTGGGAATATTAACATCAATATTTTTTAGGTTATGTACTCGGGCTCCTAATACTTCAATTCTGTCTTCAGATTTTGCCATAGATTTTTTCAAGATGGCAAAGTTACTTATTGTATTATTATTTAGAAAGCCAATGTCAATCTACTGTTGTTAAGATAGATGTAAATTTTGATATTTTTCCTTAACCTCAGTATGGACAGAAATGAAGGCCTGCGAAAAATTATAGTTAAGGAAGAACCTTTTACACCTTAAAATAGGACTTTCGTCATTTGCTCAAATACCTGTAAGTCAGGATAATATTACTTAATTTTTTACGTAAACTACATGTAATCACCTATATTTGATTATCCAGAATCACTTTCCCCCGAATCTCCTTATTTAATGAATTTTATACATCCCTGGATGTATCAATCCCTTGCCCCATTCTTTAAAAAGAATTCATAATTAAAGTTAAATGCCGTTTGAAAATGGAAAAAAGACAACTTCTAATTGTTAGTAAGAATCTGGAATTTATAGACAGTATTGTTGAGCGTCTTAGTGTTAATTATGAGATAAGTGTGGAGAAATCTATTCACGTCGCATATAATGTGGCCCTGAACTTACTTCCCGACACCATACTATTTGATAAGACATCCTTTGAAAAGATTTCAGATTTCAAGAATCTTAAAACTTTTAAATCCACTCATTTTTTAACCCGTAGTTATCTTATTGTTTACGGAAAGCAGGAAGAGGCTAAAATTTTAAGTAATAAGTATACGTCCATTATGGACGAATTCATTTCAGATAAAACAAGTTTTGATTTAGTGGCTGAAAGGATTCTGAAAAGTTCCAATTCCAGGAAGTTCAATTACTGGCATGAATGTTTTATGGGACTTTTTAATCTTATAGTGAAACCAATTGTGCTTCTCCAACAAAATAGCATTATTGCGATGAATGATGCCTTTAAAAAAACCTTTCGAATTGAAAGCACTAATGGCTTAAGACTTACCGATCTGGTAAATGTGGAAAATAAGGCTCAGGTAAAAACAAGCCTGAGAAATTTTGCCAGAGGAAAACATATGAAAGCGGTTACATCTACCTCTTTACTTGTTCACGGCGATAAACTTCGAAATGCCAAAATAAGTTTTTCCAAACTCAGCAGGAATATCAATGATCAGTTCATTATGATCATAGATTTTTCCGGAGATGAGTTTGCTATGGATGGGGATATCGGAAGTCATGCACACCAGATGGAGAAATGTTTTGAGGAAAACAGTGAGTTGGCAGAATTCAGCTTTACCAAGCGGGAAAAAGAGATCATCTCCTTACTTTGTAAAGGATACAAGACAAAGGAAATTTCAGACGCCTTATTCATTTCCCCCAAGACCATAGAGAAACATCGTTCCAATATTATAAAAAGGACGAATTCAGAAACCATTCTGGAAAGCATTATCTACGCAATTAATCATAATCTGGTTGATTTCCCGGCTTCATAAAATATTGTTATTTAGTAGTTTTAATATAAATATAAGGGTTTTCCCCCATGCTGCTCATTATAGTAGTTTCTTAAATTTACATTGAAATGTGAAAAAGAACTCCCCAATTTTCTTCTTATTGAACTTGCCCCCAGGTACCCCCCAAATCACAATTTTTTTACTGACAGTTTTTGACAATATCCCATAAGGGAGATCTGTATATTTAATTTATTAACCATTCGAAATATTATTAACCAATACTTAGTAACCTATGAAAAATTAAAAGTCACTCCCACCTACTCATTACTGCAACCCAAATCATTTTAAGATCTGTTACTAATCCTCTTGGTGTTTCTTCAAGGAGAGGACTGTAAATAATTATTAACCATTCTAAATTATTATTAACCAAAACTTTGTGATTATGAAGAAAATTAAACTTTATCTGGCTTCCTGCGTATTATTCGCATTGGTTTTAGCCGGATGTTCTAAGGAGGAGGGTACTCCTTCTCAAGAGACTGGAAATTCCATGAATTCTGTGGAAATAACTTTTGGCGCCTTACTGGATGACCTTTCTCAGAGGGCTATGTCGAGTAGTAAAGCGCATTTTGACCAGATTCCTACCTGTTCGGGTACTGAGCCTGCTGTGGCGAGGATATCTTTTAGTTATGGAGGTAATAGTTATGAGACCGATGTAGCAATTCTTTCTGATGAAGAAGGGTATTTTACCGCTTATTCAGAAGATTTGAAAATTCCCGTTGCAGATGGTGGTGTTACCGTGGTAACTCTTGAAGGATTCCAGGTGTATGATGGAGATCCTGACGGTGACGGAGAACTTATTTGGATCGCTCCCATTTCCTCGGAAGAAGGCCAGTTTGATGGATATGTAGATAATCCTTTACCATTTGATATTGAAGTTCATGATGGAACCAAACCCTATATAGAGGTAGAGGTGCTTTGTTTTGACCGCCGAATGGTAAATGAGTACGGCTATGTTTTCTTTGATATAGAAAATAAAGAGCTCATTGAATTCTGCGTATTCGGAAACTTCTGTCCGCCAAGTGGAAGACATTATGTTGCTTCCTATAGTCTGGATGTTTGGATTTACGAAAACGGACAGGCAACAGTTCAGATTTATGACGACCTTACCCGTTTTGTAACACAAAATCAAGCTGGGGAATGGTCAGCCGATCCTTTATGTATAGTGCTTCCGGACGATCCAGATGAAGAAGATCAGTATCTAATTGAGATCACAATCCTAGATGGACCTCAGTATGATGCAACCGAAGAGGTGATAAGAAGATCTGTATTAACCGATCAGGAGGTTCGCACTTTCTTTGATGGTGATAACAATCTGGAATACTTCCATTTCTTTGAAGGATGTGGAGAAAATGATAACCCCCCAATCTTTGACGATCCCCGTGATGACAAGTTTACTTATAAGACCTGTTTGAAAGGGATGAACGATTCTGGTGTAATAGCACTTGCAGCCGTTAGCCTGGAAGGTTCCAGCCTGGATGTAACTATCCTGGCCACAGGTATGGCACCAGGAATTCAACATGCTCAGCACATCCACGGTTTTACTGATGGTACAGATGCTATATGTCCGCCCGAATCAGCTTCCGGAGCTGATGATATAATAACTCTGGCAGAAGGTCTTCCATTTTATGGTCCACCTCAGCTGGCTCTCCATACTTCAGGAACCACATTTCCAACTGCATCTGCAACCGGGAATTATATATATGAGAGAACTTTCAGTTTAGATGCTGCTCAGAAAGCAAACCTAACCCCACTTCATAAAAAAGTAATTGTATTACATGGAGTGACAGGAGACGGAAGTCTTCCAGTTGCCTGCGGCGAACTGGAAGAAGTGAATTAAATTTCAAGAATAAGGCTGCCCGCTTAAGCGAGTGGCCTTTTCAAATATTAACCATTCTAAATATAAAATTTTCAATTATGAAAAAACTTAAAATTAGCATGAGTATACTTGCAATCTTTGCATTGCTTTTGACCTCATGTAGCAAGGAGGATAATGTTTCTCCCGGAGATGATTCCAATCTCCAATCAGTTGACCTCACTTTTGGTGCATTCCTAAATGATCTATCAAATCGAGCGATGGCAACCAACAAGTCGCATTTTGATCAGATTCCAACCTGTTCAGATGCTGAACCTGCCGTTGCCCGAATTGGTTTTAGTTATGGTGGCAACTCCTATGAAACTGAGGTGGATGTTTTATCAGATGAAGAAGGATACTTTACCGCTTATTCTGAAGACCTAAAGATTCCTGTGCCTAATAATGGTTCTGTAGAAGTCACTCTGGATAGCTTCAGGGTATATGATGGCGATCCGGATAGTGGGGGAAACCTTATCTGGATAGCACCTATAGAATCTGAGGAAGGACAGTTTGACGGGTATGTGGATACAGCCCTTCCATTCAGCTTTAACGTTCAGGATGGAACCAAGCCGTATATAGATGTAGAGGTGCTTTGTTTTGACAGGAGAATGGTGAATGAATATGGATATCCGTTCTTTGATCTTGTACCTGGAAAACTTTTTCCGTTATGTTTCTTCGCAAACTTCTGTCCGCCTAGTGGAAGACATTTTGTAGCTAATTATAGTGTTGATCTGGTTTACCGAGATGGAGAAAACGAAGTGGTTCTTTATGAAGGGGCAATACCTAACACAGGGAATAATGGATCAAATTATTTTGCTGATCCTCTTTGTTTGGTAGTTCCTGAATCTCCGTTTGAAGATCTGGATGAAAATTACCTGTTCTATGTGATAACACCACTAGACTGGCCTGGAAGTTATGGGGATATAGACAACACTCCTCTGGTTGAAGTAGGTTTAAGCTGGAATGATGTAGAAGGACTGTTGAATGATGATGGAGAAACAGCTGAATATATCCATATTTTCATAGGTTGTGAACCTCCAATAGATGATTGTCCAGGTGTTCCAACACCTTCAGATCCTGATGGAGACTGTGTTCCAGATGACCAGTGTCCTGATGAGCCAGGTTCCGCAGAGAATTTTGGTTGCCCAGATGATGAATGTCCGGGAGTTGATACTGACCAGGATGGTATAGCAGATGTATGTGACAATTGTCCAGAGACTTCTAACCCAGATCAGGCTGATACAGATGGAGATGGTTTAGGAGACGCATGTGATACCTGTCCAGATCGAGCCGGAACTCCAAATAATTTTGGATGTCCGTTAGACGATTGTGTGAATGATACCGATGGAGACGGAGTAGTAGATTGTGATGATCTATGTCCAGATACCCAGGGACCTGCAGACAATGATGGATGTCCTGAAGATGAAGAGGAAGAAACCTGTGAAACCGCATTTATGTGGGGAGATACTCCTATCAACACACTTGATGGAGTAACCCGTTGGGGTTGGGTTGAGCATTTTGAAGAAGGTCAGGGACAAACAGAATTTACTATTTGGGCCGGAGCTGGTCAAAATCAAACCAGTAAAGGTGAAGCTGTTGGTACCGCAACCATCTCTGTAGATGGTGATGGAGACGTTCATTTGGTGATCACAATGGATGAAGGTTATAGCCTTGATGAGTTACATGTGAACCTTACAGATGGTGAGCCATCTGGAAGTGTTGCCAAAGCTCCTGGTCAGTATAATATGAATGACCATGTTGACGCTGGAACACTTGAATATGAATTCACTGATTTCGACTTTACCGGTGGAGATTTCTGGATCATAGTTCACACAGTGACCTGTGGAGTAGAGAATGATGATTAGATCATAAAAAAGCCGATCCGGTTTCTTATAAGCCGGTCGGCTTTTTATTAAGCTTTCTAATAAAACTAAAATATATATTATGAAAATTATAAATAGATATTTAGCATATGTCGCAATTCTGGCATTGTTATTTACTTCATGTAGCAAGGATGAAGCAACTTCTCCGGTAGATGATCCTTCCGTTCAATCGGTAGATCTCACATTTGGAGCTATGTTGAATGATCTTTCCAATAGGGCTATGGCTCAAAATAAGGGTCATTTCGACCAGATTCCGGATTGTTCAGATAACGAGCCGGCTATAGCAAGGATTGGCTTTAGTTATGGTGGTAATAGCTATGAAACAGATGTAGCAATATTATCTGATGAATCGGGTTATTTTACCGATTATTCAGAAGATTTTAAAATTCCAGTTCCCAATAACGGATCAGTTGAAATAACCTTGAACAGTTTCATGGTTTATGACGGTGATCCAGACGGAGATGGTGAATTGATCTGGATCGCTCCAATAGAATCAGAAGAGGGAGAATTTGATGGTTATGTTGATACGGCTTTACCATTTAGCTTTGAGGTTGAAGACGGTACCAAACCATATATAGATGTAGAGGTATTATGTTTTGACAGGCGTATGGTAAATGAATACGGTTATGTATTCTTTGATATACTTCCTGAAGTGATCTATCCATTCTGTTTATTCGTAAACTATTGCGATGAAAACGGCAGGCATTATGTAGCCGACTATAGCGTTGATCTGTATTTTGGTACAGATGCTACCGGAATTCAGTTATATGATCATACCGAAGAAAGCGCGATGGCCACTACCGGAGATTATGGAAATGGAGCATTTTATGCCGATCCTTTATGTCTTGTAGTTCCTGGTCCTCCAGCGAACCTTCCAGACGATGAACCATACCTGTATCTTATTATCTATCCTGAAGACTGGGATGGTACCGGAGATATTGACAATACACCAACTGAAGGTATACAGTTAACCTGGGAAATGGTAAGCGGTCTTCTTAATGATGACGGAACCACCAATGAGTATCATCATGTTTGGGTAGGAGAATGTGAAGAAGCTATT
>JAWWBH010000155.1:0-7132 GCA_033721075.1 Christiangramia sp. | reverse complement strand
GGAAGAGTCTTTTCAGCATACTTATGAGTTAAGGCAGCGGGAGGAGAATTCGGCCCTGAGAGAGGGTTTTGATGCTTCCGATGTTATCTATTTGATCATGCCAGACAGGTTTGCAAATGGCAATCCGGAAAATGATTCGCAACCTGAAATGAAGGAAAAGGCCAACAGGAAAGAACAGGGAGGCCGCCATGGTGGCGATATTCAGGGAGTAATAGATCACCTTGATTATCTCCAGGGCCTTGGAGTTACAGCACTTTGGAGCACTCCGCTTCTTGCCGATGATGATCCTTCATATTCCTATCATACCTATGCACAGAGCGATGTTTATAAGATTGATCCCCGGTATGGAAGCAATGAGGATTATCGAAGACTGGCTGATGAAATGCACAAACGGGATATGAAACTCATTATGGATTATGTCACCAATCACTGGGGGGCAGAACACTGGATGATCAAGGACCTTCCTACTTATGACTGGGTTAATCAATTTCCGGGATATGAAAATTCAAATTATAGAATGACCACCCAATACGATCCTCACCGCTCCGGGAGGGATTTTAAATATTGTGTAGATGGTTGGTTCACTGGTACGATGCCAGATCTTAATCAGAAAAATCCACTTGTACTTAATTATCTTGTTCAAAATGCTATCTGGTGGATCGAGTACGCGGGACTGGACGGTTTTAGGGTTGATACCTATTCCTATAATGATAAAGAGGGTATCGCCAAATGGACCAAAGCCATAATGGAAGAATATCCTAATTTTAATATCGTGGGAGAGGTATGGATGCATGATCAGGCTCAGATAGCCTACTGGCAAAAGGATAGTAAAATTGGGGCTATTCAAAGCTATAATTCTCATCTGCCATCTGTGATGGATTTTACCCTTCACGATGCGATTTCGGTTATGTTCAACGAAAATGAAGCTTCCTGGGATCGGGGAATGATCAGGGCTTACGAAAACTTTGTGAATGATTTTCTTTACCCCGATATCAACAATCTCCTTGTCTTTGCCGAGAACCATGATACGAACCGTTTGAATGAGATTTATGATGGAGATATTAAAAAATACAGGCTCGCCCTAACGTTGATATTGACAACCAGAGGAATTCCACAGTTGTATTATGGAAGCGAAATAGGTATGAGAGGGAATAAGGGCAAAGGTGATGGTGATATAAGACGAGATTTTCCTGGCGGATGGCCGGGAGATGCTAATAATGCCTTTACCGCTGAAGGAAGAACCGAACTGCAGAATGCCTATCATTCCTTCACCAGGAAATTGCTCAAATACAGGAAGAACAGCGAGGTCTTACATTTTGGCAAACTCCTTCAGTATTTACCTCATAACAATGTTTATGTATACTTCCGATATAATGAAAAAGAGAGGCTAATGGTGGTAATTAACAATAACAAGGAAAGACAGGAGCTCGATCTTTCGAAATATTCAGAAGGCTTAAAATCTCATATTTCGGGAAGCGAAATTATTTCCGGTAAAACACTTGAGTTAAAAGATGTACTTATTATAAATGGGCAAACATCCATGGTGATCGAACTACAATAGAAAAATCAATTTTTAACCGCTAAAAAATTTAAACGAATGAAAAGACTATTCCTGGTATTCTTTACCGTTTCATTTCTTGCCGCCTGTAAAAATGACGCGAAGACCGATCATCTTGAGGCTGAAAATGAAGACAGCTTAAGCCTTAGCCCGGTAAATGATGAATTATTTGAAACGGCCGTGATCTATGAAGCAAATATTCGCCAGTACTCACCCGAAGGCACCTTTGACGCATTCACTAAAGATATTCCGAAATTAAAGGACCTGGGTGTGAAAATTATCTGGCTAATGCCCATCCATCCTATCTCAATGAAGAACCGGAAAGCCACAGGAGGCAAAGACGTAGCTGATATAGAAGATCCGGAAGAGCGTAAAAAATATCTGGGAAGCTATTACTCGATCTCCGATTATACAGCGGTGAATGAAGAGCATGGAAATATGGAAGATTTTGATGAGCTTGTTCAAGCCGCTCATGAGAACGGGATGTATGTAATACTTGACTGGGTTGCCAATCATACAGGTTGGGACCATCAATGGCTAGAGGATCATCCAGAATGGTATACGCAGAACGTAAAGGGTGAACCCATAGATCCTGTTAATCCTGAAACCGGAGAATCCTGGGGTTGGACCGATGTTGCCGATCTTAATTTTGATAATTAGGAATTGAGAAAACAAATGATCCAGGATATGATCTTCTGGGTTAAGGAACATGACATAGACGGGTATCGTGCCGATGCAGCCCACTCGGTCCCAACAGATTTCTGGGAGACTGCGGCCGACTCTCTGACTAAGTATAAGCCATTAATTATGCTCGCCGAGGCTGAAAGCCCAAAAGACCTTTTTCATAATGCTTTTGATATGGGATATAACTGGGAAGGACATCATTTGATGAATGAGATCGCCCAGGGTAAAAAGACGGCTAAAGATTGGGATAATTATATGAAGAAAATAGATACTACTTTTCAGGAGGATGATATTCTTATGAACTTTATTACCAATCATGACGAAAATTCATGGGCAGGAACTGTAAATGAACGTATGGGAGATGCTTCTGAGGCTATGCTCGCCATGTCTTATGCTATTCCAGGTATGCCTTTGATCTACAGCGGGCAGGAATATGATATGGATAAAAGACTTAAGTTCTTTGAAAAAGATACGATTCCGAAACAAAAAGGAAAAGTTTATCCTATTCTTGAAAAGTTAGGTGAGCTTAAAGTAAGTAATCCCGCACTTAATGGAGGAAAGAATGCAGCATCCTATGAGGCGATAACTAATTCACAGGAAGAGAAGATACTCGCATTCAAAAGAGAAAAGAATGGCGAAAAACTTTACTATCTGGCAAATATGAGTGACCAGCCCGTTTCCTTTACTATTGAAATGGAGGGGGATTTTGAGGATTATATGAATGATGCGGAATTTTCAATCCATGCTGGCAAAACCATTGAATTCCAGCCCTGGGAATATAAAATTCTGGTTGGGATAGAGTAACAGACTTTTCCAGCCTGTATATAAAAAAGCCATTCTTGAATGGCTTTTTTAATGCTCCTTTTTTCAGAGGTCCTTTTATAACAAATATGTGATAGGGACTTTCGGGAGAGCCAACTCAGAAATTTACCAGAAACAGGATATTGAAATCATAATATTTCAGGTTTAATTTCGTTGACTAAGGATATCTTAGGTGTTGATTGATAGTTTGTTATGCATTAAAAGTTAAATTCTGTAAAAAACTGTAACTATTAATTATTAGGCTCGTCATTTAAATAGAACCTGTTATTAATTAAGATGAAACGAATTCACCTGGTCCTGTTATCTGTTATTTTTTTCTCCATTGCGGCCAAGGTTTCAGTGAGTCCTGTCCAAATGGAAAATTCCATTTTAACAGCAGATGCTAATGAACAAAATGTTTATCGCTTCTTTAAATATAAGGTGAATGATGTTCAAACTCTGAGGGAGGTGAGCATTAACCGATGTAAAATGAGATCAACCTCCTGCTGTCGGGTTTAGGATAATGTTTAATATTATATTAAATAATATATAAATATTGAATTTTAATTGTTAAATGTGTGAGTTATTATTACCTTAAACTGTAAATTATTAAAATATTACAAGCTGCCTCTTTTCTAAAGCATTTTCGTTGAAATACTGTTAAATTTGAATTAGCCAACACAAAATTTTGCACTTTTCGCATGATAACTTTATAGAGGCAGCTTTCTTTTTCCTCTATTTTTGAGGGTACCAGTCCAATAATTCCACTTCTATATTTTTATCAGCTTCATTTACAAGGTTCTTGAATTTTTCAATGTCTGAAAACCCATTTTTACCCCTGTAGTGGTATGGGATCACTTTTTCAGGTTTAAAGGCAAGTACTCCTTCCGCAGCCTGGTCTACAGGCATCGTATAGGGAAGATTCATGGAAACAAGTGCCACATCTATATTTTTAAGTTCGCGCATTTCAGGAATATCTTCGGTGTCTCCAGAGATATATAATCTTTTGCCATTTTTTTCAAGTACATAACCATTACCTCTTCCTTTTACGTGCATGGCATCTTTGCTTTGAGGTAAATTATACATGGGGATGGCCTTGATGTTGAATCCCATATGATCTTTTGACTCTCCGTTATTGATCACAACCAGATTATCCTGTAATTCCTCTGGTAATTTTTGCTGAACCGCTTTAGGAACAAAAATCTTTTTGTTCTCAATATCCAGCGAATTAAGGGTTTCAGCATTCATATGATCTCCATGAATATCTGTGATGAGTATAAAGTCTGGAGCAGGTTTTCCATCAAAGGCTGCTGAGCCGCCAACTGGATCTGTATAGAAGGTCGTTTCACCCCATTTAAAAACGGCCGTAGCATGTGAAACAGGGGTGATTTCTACAAAGGAGGAATCAGACTGGGTTCTGGTCTCTTTTTCAGTTTTTCTTTCAGAGGTTTCCGCTAAAGAACCTTCTTTTTCGGCATCCTTTTCATTTTTACAACCAGTCAGTATAAGACTGAGTGCTAATAGGGTAAATAATTGCTTCATAGTAAGAATTTTGTTCTAAAGGTAAAAAACCATGAAGGGCTGGTAATCCAATTAATAAAGATTTAAGAAAGCTTTAGCTGCATTTTAATGTCTCCGCGGGAATAAGGACCATTCTCTTCAATTGGGATTTCCACAAAGCCATATTTTTTATAGAGATGGATGGCATTCTCCAGTTTTCGGTTAGAATAAATTATCAGCTGGTCCCATTTCATTTCCTTTGCGAATTCAAGTGTGTGTTGCATTAATTTCTGACCTATTTTTTTGCCTCTATGTGCAGGTTTTACTGCCATTTTAGTGAGTTCAAAAATTTTGTCCTCCATTTTCATAAGTGCCACACAGCCCAGTATTTCATTACCCTCTTTTGCGAAAAGGATATTTCCGCCAGGCTGTATGATATATTTTTCGGGATTACCCAGGACTTCTTCATCATGGGGCTCCACCCAGAAAAACTCTTCCAGCCACTGGAGATTCATATTTTTGAATTCTTCGGAATATTCGGGCTTCCAGGAAATTATTTGCATCATGTATTTTTTAAGTAAAATTAGAAAATTCGTTCAATTATGGCTTCGGTTAAGCAGAATTCTAAATTCCCTTATATTTATGAAACTTAAAAGTTCATCTTATGAAAAAAGAAATCCTTTTTAAATTCGGCCATTTTTGCCTGATTCTATTATTCTTATCCTGTAAAATAGGTCCGGAGCCAGATCAGGAAATTAAGTCACTGGAAGAAGAGGTTCAAATCCTGCCGCCCGATGAACTATACGGAGACCTGTTTTTCGACGCTCAAACAAAAGAGGTTTTCAAAGACAGTAAGACCTTTGTAGATGTTGTGCCGCAATACAATGTAGGTCTTATAAGGCAGCGTTATAATATGATGGAGGATACTACTGCTGAATCCATTTCTGATTTCATAGACCAGCATTTTAAGGTGCCCGGAAATGATTTTGACTTCAAGACCGATTCCTCTTCAATAAATCTTCATATCAAAAAATTATGGCAGGTTTTAAAACGCCCAGCCGATGAAAAGGTTTCGGGAACTCTAATTCCTCTTCCAAACCCTTATATAGTTCCCGGAGGGAGATTCAGGGAAATATATTACTGGGATAGCTACTTTACAATGCTTGGTTTACTTGAAGATGGAGAAACTGAAACTATCAGGAACATGGTAGATAATTTCGCTTACCTAATTAATGAATATGGTTTTATACCTAACGGCAACCGTACCTACTATCTTGGCCGTTCCCAGCCTCCGTTTTTTGCAATGATGGTAAAGGTTCTGGCCGAGGCAGAGGGAGAAGAGGTTTTTGCAGAATACCTGCCGGAGCTTGAAAGGGAATATAACTTCTGGATGGACGGGATCGTAGAACTGAATGATAAGAAGGCCTATAGAAGAGTTGTAAGAATGGAAGATGGTGAGGTCCTCAATAGGTATTGGGATGACAGTAATACACCTAGGCCTGAAAGCTACAGGGAAGATGTTAAAACAGCAGAAATTGCCTTGGAAAAAGACCCGGGGCTTACCAAAGAAGAAGTATACAGAAACCTGAGAGCGGGAGCAGAATCTGGCTGGGATTTCTCCAGCCGGTGGCTGAACAAAAATGAAAGCGGAGAATTTGACCTTTCAACGATTCATACAACAGATATAGTCCCTGTAGACCTTAATTCGCTGTTATATAATCTGGAAACCACTATTTCAACAGCTGCCGGGCTTTCCGGAAATGAGGAAAAGTCGATTGAGTTCAACAAGAAAGCCGAAACTCGTAAAAAGGCGATCATCAAATATCATTGGAATGAGGAAGAGGGTTTTTTTATGGATTATAACTTTAAGAAAGCAGAGATGACGGGGCGTTATTCTCTCGCCGGTGTTTATCCATTATTCTTTGAAATAGCAACTCAGGCTCAGGCAGACCTTGTGGCAGTTAAAATTGAAGAGGTATTTCTTAAACCCGGCGGAGTGGTAACCACTCCTTATAATACAGGTGAACAGTGGGATGCGCCTAATGGCTGGGCACCTTTACAATGGTTGACTATTCAGGGCCTTCAAAATTACGGGCAGGATGATCTTGCTTCTCAAATCACATCCCGCTGGCTGGAGTTGAATAAAGATGTATATCAACGTACCTATAAAATGCTTGAAAAATATAATGTTGAAGATCTGTCTAAAGAAAGCGGCGGAGGGGAATATCCAACCCAGGATGGTTTTGGTTGGACCAATGGAGTTTATCAAAAACTTTCTTCTGAATAAAATTAGAATATGGAAAGCATCGAAATTTATATAAGTTATACGGCGAAATTCATTGAAGTGGCAGGTGTGCTAACAATAGTTTTAGGTACAGTTTTAGTTCTTGCCAGGTATCTGCTTTCAAAACAAAAAAGTGAGGGTCGATCATATAAATTACTAAGACAGGAACTGGGTAAGGCTATTTTATTAGGGCTGGAAATCCTGGTTGCCGGAGATATAATTGCTACTGTGGTAACTGAACCTACTATGGATAAGGTCCTTACCCTGGGTGTTATTGTGTTAATAAGAACTTTTCTTAGTATTTC
>JAWWBH010000154.1:0-7177 GCA_033721075.1 Christiangramia sp. | reverse complement strand
GAGATTGAGGTGACATTGAACAATAATCAAACCTACAAAGCCGAAGTTATTGGCAGCGATCCTATTTCTGATATCGCTCTTATAAAAGTTGACGCTGAAGACCTTGAATATATTCCATTCGGAAATTCAGATAACGTAAAACTGGGCGAATGGGTACTCGCGGTAGGTAACCCCTTTAACCTGAAATCTACTGTTACCGCAGGGATCATTAGCGCAAAAGCCAGAGACCTGAATGCCCGTGATAATTCACCACAATCCTTCATCCAGACCGATGCTGCCATCAATCCGGGTAACAGCGGTGGTGCACTCGTAAATATAAATGGTGAACTTATAGGAATTAATACCGCTATCACCTCTCCAAGCGGAAGTTATATTGGTTATGCATTTGCCGTACCTTCCAATAATGCGAGAAAAATTGTTGAAGATATCATGGAATTTGGTGATGTTCAGCAGGGAATTCTTGGAATAAGAGGAGGCAGTATCACTCCTGCAGCAATTCAGGAGCTTGAGCTTAGTGAATCTCAGGGAGTATTTGTAAGCGATGTAACCCCTGGAAGCGGGGCTGCGAAAGCCGGAATTAAGGAAAAAGATATTATTAAAAGGATTGATAATATCAATATCACAAAATTCTCTGACCTTACCGGGTATATAAACTCTAAAAGGCCCGGAGATGAAGTTCACGTAAAGATAGTACGCGATGGTGAAGAAAAAGAGCTAAACGTAAAGCTCACCAAGCTTGAGACATATAGTATTTCAGCTATTGGCCTGGAAGTGGCCAATACAACAAAAGAAGAATTGAAATCCTTAAATGCTCCTAACGGAGTGAAAATAAACCGTACGCTGGCTGAAAACCTTCCGGCAGCCGATCTTGTTGGCGGAATCATTTCTGAGATCAATAATCAGAAGGTCAATTCTATCAGAGACGTTAGAGAGGTTATGCAGCAAAGAAGAACTTCAGATCCAATAGTGATCACCTTTTATGATCGCAATGGCGAAAAGCAAAGAATGGCCTGGAGATAACCAAAGGTTCATACCAATTAAAACCCTTCAACTTTGAAGGGTTTTTTTATGCATAAAAGTTTTTACGAAAACGTTTGAAATATATACTTTTGCCGCAAATTTATAACAACACATCTTAAACATGGACTTTAATAAAGTTTACGAAAAAGAACTTTCTTTCCAGGCAGACCGCCGCAAAGCAACTGTAGAATTCATCAATATCGTAAGTGACCTATGGTATGATAAATCGATCGAACTGGTACTTTTCAGAAACCAGCTGATCAACAGAAATGTTAGCGACATACTTGATCTGCATGAATATGCCGGTGAGTTTGTAGGGAAGCCCATTTCTATTTTTGATTCTGTAGAGATCGCGAAAGCGATCCAGGATCTCAACCTCCCTCCTGCAAAACTTGATATTGGAAAGTTAACTTATGAATATCACCTGGAGGATCAGATTTATAGCAACGCAATGGCCTTTGTCTCAAATAAGTTGAGCAATGCCAAAAAAACTGAGGCCGTCACTCCCAAAGACGTTGTACTCTATGGTTTTGGAAGAATTGGGAGGCTGGTTGCCCGTGAGCTTATGACCCGAACCGGAAAAGGAAATCAGCTAAGGCTCCGCGCCATTGTAACCAGAGGAAAAGTGGATAGAAGTGTTCTTGAAAAAAGAGCTTCCCTTTTAAAAAGTGATTCGGTACATGGCCCCTTCAGCGGAACAGTAAATATTGATGAAGAGAATTCGGCACTTATCATTAACGGAACCACAGTTCATATGGTCTCTGCAAATAAGCCGGAAGATATAGATTATACAAAGTACGGAATAGATCATGCTCTTGTGATAGATAATACCGGAGCATTCAGAGACAAGGAAGCACTTAGCAGGCATCTGGCATCCAAAGGGGCTGCAAAGGTATTGCTTACGGCCCCGGGAAAAGGAGTTCCAAATATTGTTCACGGTGTGAATCAGAAGGAATACAGTCCCGAAGAGATCGATATTTTCTCTGCCGCTTCCTGTACCACCAATGCCATTACCCCGGTTCTAAAGGCCATTCAGGATTCACTGGGAGTAGTACATGGACACCTTGAAACTATACATGCATATACCAACGACCAGAATCTGGTTGACAACATGCATGATAAATACAGAAGAGGTCGTGCAGCAGGGCTAAACATGGTGATCACCGAAACAGGGGCTGGAAAAGCAGTTTCAAAAGCGCTTCCGGTTTTTGAAGGAAAACTTACCTCCAATGCCATAAGAGTTCCGGTTCCCAATGGCTCTCTGGCGATACTTAACCTGGAAGTTGAAAAAGAGACAAGTCTCGAGGATGTAAATTCAATCCTTAAAAAATATGCCCTGGAAGGGGACCTGGTGGAACAAATTCAGTATTCAGTTGATAACGAACTGGTTTCTTCAGACATCATCGGTTCCTCAGCCCCGGCAATCTATGACAGTAATGCGACCATAGTATCGGCAGACGGAAAAAACGTTATCCTATATATCTGGTATGACAATGAATATGGTTACAGCCACCAGGTAATAAGACTGGCAAAGTATATAGCAAAGGTTAGAAGATATACCTATTACTAGAAAATACCTGAATTTATTGAAAAAATGACCCTGCCTTTCGCGGGGTTTTTTTATTTTTGCGCCACTTTTAAGACATTAAAAAACTGATTTAAAACAAATTAAAAAACCTACAAAAGGCGAATTTCATCCCGAAAATCTGAAATACTAACTTATACATTCGCTCGTTGTTGTTTATGAAACCAAACAAATTCAAAGCCCAGAAAATGAGTAAGAAAAATTACATTTTTGCTGTTTTTATTCTTGTTAGCGTATTTCAGATGAATGCCCAAACAGACAGTCTTAAGGCCGAAACCCCGGTACAGGACGAATTTACCAAAATTATTGAAGAGTCTAATAACTACCAGGGTTACAAGGTAGTAGATTATGATAAACTCATCGAGTTAAGGAATACTACCAGGAATTACATTACAGAACTTAAGGAAGAGATCATTGTTCAGAAAAATACAGTAGATCAACAGAATGACGAGATCCAGAAACTTAAGACGCAGCTGGACGCTACCCAGGAAGACCTCAAAAGAGTCTCGGAAGAAAAAGATGCTCTTATGTTCCTTGGAATGCCTTTCAGCAAGGGAGGTTACAAAGCAATGATGTGGGGAATAGTAGCTGTTTTGGTGGTTATTTTACTTATACTCATTTTCCGCTACAAGAGTTCACATGCTGCGACTCGGGATGCCCAGCAGAAACTTAAAGAAACCGAAAAAGAATTCGATACCTACCGCACTAAGGCTCTTGAGAAAGAGCAGCGTCTTGGCAGAATGCTTCAGGATGAACGCAATAAAACCAGTGGCAATCCTAAGTAATTCCCTAAAGCTAATTGCTAAACCATAATTTCTTCAGATGCGTATCGATATAATTACTGTTGTACCTGACATCCTTAAAAGTCCGTTTGAAGCCTCTATACTTCAAAGAGCCATAAAAAAGGGGCTTGTAGAGGTTCATTTACATAACCTACGGGATTACACTACAGATAATTATAAACAGGTGGACGACTATCAGTTTGGAGGAGGTGCCGGAATGGTGATGATGATCGAACCTATAGATAAATGCATTTCAAAATTAAAATCTGAAAGGGACTACCAGGAGATCATATATATGACTCCAGATGGAGATAGGCTTAATCAGAAAATGGCAAACAGGCTTTCCCTGCAGGAGAACATCATTATTTTGTGTGGTCATTATAAAGGTGTAGACCAAAGAGTGCGGGACCAGTTTATCACCAAAGAGATCTCGATAGGTGATTATGTGCTTTCTGGAGGAGAGTTGGGAGCTGCCGTTCTAAGCGATGCTATTATAAGGTTAATACCGGGAGTCTTGGGTAATGAAACATCAGCCTTAACCGATTCGTTCCAGGACAATCTTCTGGCGCCACCGGTTTACACCCGACCTGCAGAATATAAGGGCTGGGAAGTACCAGAAGTACTCACTTCAGGCAATTTTCCCAAAATTGAAGCCTGGAGGGAAGAACAGGCATATGAAAGAACTAAAAGATTAAGACCTGACCTTTTGGAAGAGGAATAATTTTTTCAAAAACAGGCTTGTACAGTAATATAAATTACTTAATTTTGCACTCATTCTAAAATAACCTCTGGCGATAACCGTGAATGTTGTTTTGGATTTTACTTTAAACTATCAAAAATGGAATCGTTAGTAAAATACGTTCAGGACGAATTCGTAAACAAAAAGGACCTACCTCAGTTCTCAGCAGGTGACACTATCACTGTTTATTATGAAATTAAGGAAGGTCAGAAAACCAGAACTCAGTTCTTTAGAGGAACAGTTATTCAAAAAAGAGGAACTGGTGCTTCTCAAACTTTCACCATTAGAAAAATGAGTGGTACTGTTGGGGTAGAAAGAATTTTCCCGGTTAACCTGCCTGCTATTCAGAAAATAGAAGTGAATAAGCGTGGTAAGGTTAGAAGAAAGAGAATTTTCTACTTTAGAGGACTTACTGGTAAGAAAGCCCGTATTCAGGAAGCTAAAAGATAATTTTCACATTCCTATAAAGCAAAAAGCTCCACAATGTGGGGCTTTTTTTATGAGCAGCTGTGATAATTCCCGTTGAGAATCCATTAAAAACTTAAACGTTAAATTTCTGATCTCACCGTGCAGATTTTATTATATTTATATTTGGAATTCAGTAAGTAAGAATGACAAAAGGATTTCTGGATCAAGCTGTTTTCCAGTAACGAAAAGTTCTTTACATATGGTTTTTATCTTCTATATAACACCTTATATTTTGCAATGCCAAAATCAGTTTGAAAGATAAAAACCCTCTTTGGTTCTTTTTTAATTCCTTTAAAATTGAATCATACGAAGCAGCATACACCGGAAAGTTTTCAATACTTTCAATCATCAGAGTGATAACATGCTGTTTCAGTAGAAGCCATTTCATTTTAGCTATTAAAATGAAATGGCTTTTTTATTGGGTAATTTATAATTTCTTAACAGCTTAGAGTCCTTTTTAACCTAGGATAAAAGCCCTAAAAACTGTATATTGCGGCGGTGATAACGCGCCCTGGTGAATCCGGGGCTTTCTTTAAATATATTGCAACCAAAAACATAAAAAATGTCACAAAAAGAAAAAATTATCTATACTAAGACCGATGAGGCTCCAATGCTGGCCACATTTTCATTCCTTCCAATCATTGAAGCTTTTACCAAAGCCGCTGGTGTTAGCCTTGAAACACGTGATATTTCCCTTGCCGGCAGAATTCTTTCGCAGTTTCCAGATTATCTTAAAGATGATCAAAAGGTTTCAGACGATCTTGCTGAACTGGGTGAACTGGCAAAGAAACCTGAAGCGAACATCATCAAACTTCCTAATATTAGTGCATCTATTCCGCAGCTAAAAAATGCGATCGCAGAGCTTCAGGATAAAGGATACGCTCTTCCCAACTACCCGGATGAGCCCGCAAATGATAAAGAAAAAGAAATAAAATCCCGCTACGATAAAGTAAAAGGAAGTGCCGTGAACCCTGTCCTAAGAGAGGGGAATTCAGACAGACGTGCTCCAAAGGCAGTTAAGAATTTCGCGAAAAAGAACCCACATCCAATGGGAGAATGGAGTTCTGATTCAAAGACCCATGTCGCAACTATGAGCAACGGGGATTTCAGGTCCAATGAAAAATCTATTACACTGCAAAAGGACGATGTTCTTAAAATTGAATACACTTCAGATAGCGGTGAAAAGAAAGTTCTGAAAGATAATTTAAAGGTATTGAATGGAGAAGTCGTTGATGCCAGCGTTATGAGCAAAAAGGCTTTACTTTCATTCCTTCGTGAACAGGTGAAAGATGCTAAGGAAAAAGATGTTCTTTTCTCTCTTCATATGAAAGCGACTATGATGAAGGTCTCAGATCCTATCATTTTTGGCCATGCAGTAAGAGTATTCTTTGAAGATGTTTTTGAAAAGTATGGTGAAGAACTTGAAAAAGCCGGAGCCGATGCTAATAGCGGACTGGGCGATGTGCTAAAAGCAATAGAAAGCCTGCCAGCCGATAAAAAGGAGGAGATCAAATCAGCAATCTCCAAAGATCTTAAGGAAGGACCGGATATCGCTATGGTAAATTCTGATGAAGGAATCACTAACCTGCATGTACCAAGTGACATCATTATTGATGCCTCGATGCCTGCAATGATCAGAACTTCTGGTCAAATGTGGAACGCTGAAGGAAAAACACAGGACACTAAAGCAGTTATTCCAGATAGCAGTTATGCCGGACTTTACCAGGCAACTATCGATTTCTGTAAGGAACATGGAGCTTTTGACCCGACAACAATGGGAACGGTTCCTAATGTGGGGCTTATGGCTCAAAAAGCTGAAGAGTATGGTTCTCACGATAAGACCTTCGAAATTCCTGGAAACGGAGTTGTGAAGGTTATCAATACTAACGGAGATACTGTTTTAGAACATAAGGTTGAAGAGGGAGATATCTGGAGAATGTGCCAGGTAAAGGATGCTCCAATCCAGGACTGGATCAAATTAGCGATCACCAGAGCAAAAGCTACCGGGATGCCGGCAGTATTCTGGCTTGATGAGAACAGGGCTCATGATGCCGAGTTGATCAAGAAGGTCAACAAGTACCTTCCAGACCATGATACCGAAGGCTTAGAGATCAAGATAATGGCGCCGACCGAAGCTACAAAATATACCCTGGAGCGTGTAAAAGCTGGCAAGGATACTATTTCGGTTACCGGAAATGTATTAAGGGATTATCTTACCGATCTTTTCCCAATTCTTGAATTAGGTACCAGTGCCAAAATGCTCTCTATAGTGCCATTGATGAATGGCGGTGGGCTTTTTGAAACCGGTGCAGGAGGATCGGCCCCAAAACACGTTCAGCAATTTTTAAAGGAAGGTCATTTAAGATGGGATTCGCTTGGGGAATTCCTTGCCCTGGCTGTTTCACTGGAGCATCTGGGAAATAAATATGATAACGAAAAGGCTCTGACTCTTTCAGAATCTCTTGACGAGGCAACTGAGAGATTCCTTAACGAAGGAAGATCTCCTTCCCGAGTGGTAAATGAGCTGGATAACCGGGGAAGCCATTTTTACCTTGCTCTGTACTGGGCTGAGGCGCTTGCCAG
>JAWWBH010000153.1:0-7180 GCA_033721075.1 Christiangramia sp. | reverse complement strand
GAAAATAATATTAGCCCGTATATCTTCTATGAAGGAAGCGCATGTACCGGTGCCGATAACCCAGATCTGTTCGCCTCAGGTGGAGATACTGGCGGTGGAGATACCGGAGGAACTGCAGGAACCTTTAATATACCTTATCAGGAAACTTTTGAAACTGCAACGGCCGAATCTGCATTAGCTGATTTTGGATATAGTACCGAAAATCTGACTTCAGAGACAGTGATGAATCCCGGAAATGCCGGAATACAGCAAAACACATTCCCTACACTTGCTGATGAAACCATTACCGTGGATGATGGCTGGGGTATTCAGTATGGTTATGTAAATAATAATGCTGAAGCAAGTACGGGACTTGTGGACAATATTGTGAGAACATCAGCCTTTGCTGCTGCTGCAGGTGATTACACCCTTACTTATGACGTTTCATTTGTTAAAAAACTGGATAATCATTCTGTAGAGGTTTACTACTCTGAGGATTCAGACGGTTCATTTAGCAATGGAAACTGGACTATGATAGATGCCGTTTCTCAGGCAGATCTTGAAGCTGCCGGAATTGGTCGTCAGGAATTCCAGAGAAGAACTGCAAGTATTAGTGCAACAGGTAATTTCTATATAGCCTTTAGATTTAAAGCAGAGATCAATGCGGCAGATGACGGAACAAGATGGAGAATTGATAATGTACAGGTAGATGTTGATGAATCTGGCGGTGGAGATACCGGTGGAAGCTTTACCGATTACATAGAAACTTTTGAAGATTTTGATGAGTCGGCCACCTACGATCCACCATATCTTGAATCCAAAGGTTTTGAGCAGTATCAGTTTACGACCTTTGCTGAGGAGAATAATATTCTTTTCGAACCAGAAACAAATGGAAATTATCCTTCACTTGAAGATGTAACCGTAGAAGGTGGAAGCGGTTTCAGGTTCCAGTATTTTGCTGAAACCAATAATACTGAACCAGGGGCTGGAGTATTTGGAGATTTTGATGTAGTTCTTGTAAGCCCGGGCCAGGAAAATGCCAATGGAGACTTTACGGTCAATATAGATGCAAGAAGGTTCTTTAGTGAAACCAGCGGTACGGTTACCTGGTACTGGACCAATAATTATACTCCAGGAGAAGGCTTTACCGAAGCTAACTGGAACTCACTTGGTAGCGATGATGCTCAGGATCTCAATGACAGCGGAAGCTTTGTAAGGAAATCCTTCAATATACCTTCTTCTTCCGGGACTCTCTATTTCGCAATTCGCGTGGAAGGAACAACTAATGATGGAGGAACTCCTGATACTACCAGAGATGGAAATTACAGGTTCAGAATTAGATTTGATAATCTTCAGATTAAGCAGAACTAAGCTTCCTGCAGGAGCTTGACTGTTACAAACCAATATAGTCAACGGCCTGATATCGGGCCGTTGATTTTAAACTAAAAGGATTAATCATAAAAAAACAGAAAAATGAAAAGACTAATAATAACGCTAATTTTTATAATGGGATTTACTGTTTCTGGCTTTAGTCAGTCTGAGAAAGCCCTGGAAAAGGCCGAGGACAAGACTGAAGAACTTGCTGAATGGATCGAAGCTGGCGATGAGAGTGTAGCCCTTTCAGATGACCAGAAAGAAAAGATCAAGGAGCTATATGCCAACATGAGAATGGAAATCAATAAAGCTAAAGATAAGTATTCAGATAAATCGGAATTTGAATCTGAGAGGAAGAAAATTTCTAAGAAATATTATAGCAAGATCAATAAAGATGTCCTTACTAAGGCTCAGCGACAAGCCAAACGCAAAGGAAAAGATAAAATGCAAGACTAGGTGTTTAGTTTTAGATGGAAGAAAAGGCGGTTATAATTTCTAATACCGCCTTTTTCCATTTAAAAAAACCGCAACAAAGTTACGGGTTTCGTGGGTGGTGCCTCCAACCCCGATCCCGAAGCGTCCGGACGGGTGAACCAGGGACTATCTTTTAGATAGTATATCAGATAGAATCTCCGGTTTGTTTATAATTTTTTCAATAAAAAACCCTGCTTTTCATTCGCTTAACAAATTTTTCCAGAACAAGAGCATCTTCCCTGTTGCTGGTTTTAAAAATTAATTTCAATTCCCAATCCTTAGCGGCCTTAGTAAAGCTTTGAGAGAAATTATATTGATTGTGGAGGTTGAGTCGAAATTCTGGATCTGCAGTTTCTCCTACATAATATCGATCAATTTTCGCAGAATAGATAATATATAAGAAATGCATATGATAAATATAAAAAAACCCGCCTCATCTGAAGCGGGTTTTTAAAGGTGGTGCCTCCAGGAATCGAACCAGGGACACAAGGATTTTCAGTCCTTTGCTCTACCAACTGAGCTAAGGCACCAGTTGCTTTTGAAAGCGGTGGCAAATATAAATTCATTTTTAAAATCTCACAAAGGAATTATTAAAAAAATGCTTTCGTATTTTTGCGGTCTAAAGAAAAGCTGAATGAATTTAGTTATTGATGCCGGGAATACCCTTGTTAAGACTGCTGTCTTTCAAAATAATAGGCTTTTGGAAAAGAAAAGTTTTAACAAGGAAGAATTTTCTGAGAAATTTGAAATTATTCGCAAAAACTTCCCCGGGATAACCCATTCTGTGATTTCAAGTGTTGCTTCTAATGATTCCGGGATCATTTCGGAAGTTAAAAAATGCTATTCGCTGCTCGAACTGGACCGGAATGTAAAACTTCCATTTAAAAATGATTATACCACTCCTGGAACGCTAGGCAAGGACCGAATTGCCCTGGTTGGCGCAGCTGTAAATTCCTATCCTGGCAGGAACGTCCTCATTATCGATGCGGGAACCTGTATTACTTACGACATAAAGACGGCTGATGAGGTCTATCTAGGAGGTGCAATTTCCCCCGGGATGGAGATGAGATTTAAATCCCTGCACAAGTTTACGGCTAATTTGCCGTTAATTAAACCGAAGCCGGAAGTGGAGCTCATCGGTAAGTCTACCGAAACCAGCATTTTATCCGGGGTTATTAACGGAATAAGAATGGAATTAAAGGGAATAATAGGGGGGTACAGTACTGAATTTGAAGATTTAACAGTAATTTTTACAGGTGGAGATAGCCAAATTTTGTCTATACCATTAAAAAATAGCATATTTGCCAACTCAAATTTTTTGTTAGAAGGACTTAATTTCATTCTAGAATTTAACAGGACTCAATGATAAAACGATTTATAGTAATCGTAGCTTTATTTTTAGCTTTTACTGCCGAAGCACAGGAAAACGTATCCTCTCCTTATTCATATTACGGTATTGGTTTAACGAACTTCAAAGGCACTGTGGCAAACAGGTCTATGGGAGGACTTAGTATTTTTACTGATAGTATACATGCTAATATGCGTAACCCTTCCTCCTATGGTAGGCTAAAACTTACAAATTACCTGGTGGGCGCCAGTCATGAACGAGTGAGTCTTGAATCTAACAATGCCAGTGATAATGCAAAGATAACCTCCCTTGATTACCTCGCTTTAGGGATCCCAATTGGGGATGGTTTCGGGATTGGCCTTGGCCTTATTCCATATACTTCGGTTGGATACCGCATACTTGATATTGAAGACGAATCGGCTAGCAGGCTTAATGGAAGGGGAGGAATGAACAAGGTTTTCCTTTCTGCAGGTTATGCGTTCAACGAGAATTTTAGCATTGGCGTGGATGCTAACTATAATTTTGGTAATTTTCAGAATCGGAGGACGGTGATCCGGGATGGGATCCAGCTGGGAACCCGTGATGTGAACAGATCTGATATCAAAGGTTTCAATTTTAACTTTGGAGCTAATTATCAGAAAATGATATCGGAGGATCTGGAGTTGCATATTTCTGGAACCTATGCTCCTGCAATAGATCTCAATTCTGAAAACTTCAGAGAAGTATCAACTATAGCCTTCGTAAGAACATCAGAGGTCGTGGTGGATAGCCGCGAAGTTGATGTGGAAGACACAGGATTTACACTTCCTTCAAAACTCAGTTTTGGAGCAGGAATCGGGAAACCTCATAAATGGTTCCTGGGAGCAGAGTATTCTAACTTAGGATCTTCTTCTTATGAAGATAGTTTTATGTTCAGGAATGATGGTGGAGAGTTTGAAGATGCTTCTCAGTTTTCCATTGGTGGTTTCTATATTCCACAATACAATTCTTTTACCAGTTATTTTAAAAGGGTTGTTTACCGTGCCGGATTCCGCTATGATGGCACAGGGCTTATTATCAATAATGAGTCCATTAAGGAGTTTGGCATGTCTTTTGGATTAGGATTGCCAATTGGAACCACCAACAGGGATTTATTCTCTAATGCAAACCTTGGAATCGAGCTTGGACAAAGAGGTACCACCGATTCTGGTTTAATTCAGGAGAATTTTTTAAGATTGTCTGTTGGATTGTCATTAAATGATAAATGGTTCACAAAAAGAAAATTTGATTAACCACACAATAAACAAGAAGATGAAAAAGAGATTTCTAGCACTATTAACTATTGCCTTAGTAGGTTCGGGGGCTATGAGAGCACAATCGGGCGATTGTCCAACAATGGCGGCTTTAGCCTATGACGACGCAAAAGCCAAGAATTACGATGCTGCTTATCCCGCATTAATGAAAGTAAGGGAAGAGTGTCCTAAATATAGTCTTGCGACTTATCAATATCTTGAAAGAGCTATTGAGTCCAAGCTAAATAAGGCAAAAGGAGAACAAAAAGAAGAACTTGTAGAAGAATTAATCGAGGTTTGGGAAGAAAGACTTGAGCTTTACCCTAATAAAACTGAAAAAGGTAAAGTGTATTCAGATATCGCTTTACTTATGTTCGATAATAAAATAGGCGATAAGGAAGAGCAGTATAAGGCATTCGATAGAGCTTATACAGAAGATAAGGGTAACTTCAAAAGCCCTAAAGGTCTGTATGCATATTTTGACCTGATGGTGGAAATGCAGGATGCTGGTGAAAAATCTCTTCAGGATGTATTTGATAACTATGACAGAGTTTTTACTAAAATTGAAGAAGAAGAAAACGAAGCTGCAGAAAACCTTGCGCCGCTATTAAAAAAGCAGGAAGCTGGTGAAGATCTTACTTCTAAAGAAGAAAAGCAGATCAAGTATGCTGAGATCAACCTTTCTAACTATGCCAAGGTAAAAGAGGCGATCAATGCTAAGCTTGGTGCGAGAGCAGATTGTGATAATCTTATCCCGCTTTATAAGAAAGACTTTGAATCTAAAAAGACTGATGTTAACTGGTTGAAAAATGCCAACGCGAGACTTTCTGCTAAAGACTGTACAGAAGATCCACTTTTCATCCAGGTATCTGAAGCTCTACATAAATTGGAGCCATCTGCGAAATCAGCTTACTCTTTAGGGCAGTTAGCTGAAGCTGAAGGTGACAGAGCTAAAGCACTTGAATACTATAATGAAGCTGCTGAGCTTGAGACTAACAAATCTGACCAGGCGAAGATCTATTACAGAATTGCTAATAACTACAAAGAAAAAGGTAGTTACGGTCAGGCAAGAACCTTCTATAGAAAAGCTCTTACTGCCAAGCCTTCTTTAGGTAGTGCTTACCTGCAGATCGCTAGTATGTATGCACAAAGTGCCAACAATTGTGGTGACGATGCGTTCACTAAGAGAGCTGTGTACTGGTTGGCTGCCGATTATGCTTCGAGAGCTGCAAGGGTAGATCCTTCTATCTCAAGTAATGCAAATCAGGCTGCTGCTGCCTATAGAGGTAGAGCACCGCAGAAATCTGATGTATTCCAGTCTTCTTACAATGTAGGAGATGCAATTCAGATCAGCTGCTGGATAGGGGAAACAGTTCGTATCCCGAGCCTATAAATGAAACTCACATATAGTAATATAATTTCAGGCATTGTCACGCTTCTTGGCGTGACAATGCTTTTTTCATGCGAAGGTAACTTGCAGGAAGTGAGGGCTTTTAGCCTGGAAGAGGATGCGCCGCAGGCAATCGCTGAAGGCATAAATCTGAAATTCACCGACTCAGGCAGGCTGGTGGCAACTCTTAAAAGTCCAAAAATGCTGGACTACAGTAATAAAACCTTTCCTTACCGGGAGTTTCCGGAAGGCCTGGAGGTTGAGTTCTTTGATGACAAGAACCAGAAGAATACGGTTGAAGCCGACTATGGGATCGTGTATGAAAAGACAAATTTAATAGACCTGCAGGGAAATGTTATTATAATTACGGCCGACAGTACCAGGCTGGAGGCGAGTCAGCTTTTCTGGGACCAGAACAGGAGCTGGGTGTTCACCGATAAACCCAATACCATTCGTTTTCCCAATGGCGCTTTAAACCAGGGCCAGGGTTTTGATTCTAATCAAAATTTCGGTAATTTCCGTTCGAGAACCAATACCGGTATACAAATAATAGAAGAAAAAAAGGATGAATAAATTTTTCAGGTATTTTGAATATGCCTACCTCTTTTTTGCTGCCTTTTTCATTTTCGAGGCCATCAGAATATGGAATACTGAAAGGAACAGGGCGTACTTATTCCTGTTTTTTGTTTGTATAGCCGTTTTTATGTTCTTCTTTAAAAGGCGTTTCAGGCGTAAATACGAAGATCGTAACAAGTAGCCCCAATGGAGGTTGATATACTTATTATAGTTTGTTCTCTTATCCTTTCGGCCTTTTTCTCGGGGATGGAGATCGCCTATGTTTCTTCCAATAAGATCTTTATCGAAATTGAAAAACGGCAGAATGATTTTCTGGCCAATGTTTTAAAGCGACTTACCAAAAAACCTTCTAAATTTATTGCAACCATGCTGGTAGGGAATAATATTGCCCTGGTGGTCTATGGTTTTTTTATGGGTGATTTATTGATGGCCTGGCTTAGCGGGATCGATACCCAAAGTGGCTTTGTAAAATATGTGATCACAGACCTGAGCCTGTTTACGCAAACCGTCATTTCAACCTTGGTGATCCTGTTGACTGCTGAATTCCTTCCAAAGGTCTTTTTCCAGATATATGCCAATACCATGTTGAAGTTCTTTGCGGTCCCGGCCTATATATTTTACCTTCTTTTCAGTTTTGTTTCTACTTTTGTCATATGGATCTCTGATATGATCCTAAAGAGGTTTTTTAAGACCGAAGGCGATGAAGTACAGCTGGCTTTCAGTAAGGTGGAACTTGGGAATTTCATTAGCGAGCAAATGGAAACAGTG
>JAWWBH010000152.1:0-7203 GCA_033721075.1 Christiangramia sp. | reverse complement strand
CCCCTGAACATCCTCTAGTTCCAGTACTTCCACTTCTTCTCCGAAATATTTCTTAGCCTGCAGGTATTTTATATACTGAAGATATTCCCTTTCATCACTGCTTTGCGAATATACTATGGTCATCTTCCCCTTTTGTGTGACCCTTTCCTCGGTTCCCTTCACATATGCTTTATCAATCCTTTTTTTGATGATCTCGTACCTAGCATTATAAGTGCCGTCCACATCGAATTTTTTCTCATCCATTCGGTACCTGATAGACATGGTGCTGTTATAAACCAGTATAAGTGACGCCGCATCCAATTTTATGGGTGTATTTTCCTGAAGCTGGTAAAAACGGTTTTCCATTTCACACATGGTGCTAAGCTGCCATAGTCTCAAATTGAAAAGATATACCTTATCAAATGGCTTTTTATTGGCCATAGAGGCGCCAATATAGATATTGTGATCTACACCATCTGTCTTATATCTTTCAAAATAATGAGGGTAGATTTCCTGGGCCTGTACCTGTTTCTTATCAATATACCGTGACATGGTACGGTTTATTTGCTGTACGGTTTCATCATATTTCTTTCGGTGGTTATATACTATTCCGGTTTCAGGATTTAATTTTTTCTTATACTCTTCTACCAGTTTCTTTATCTCTTCAGACTGTTTTTTGAGGTGACTCATAAGCGGATTTACCTCTTTATTCAACAGATTAAAGACTTTTTGTTCGCTGCTGGCATTAAGCTTATCTTCTATCTCCTTTTTAAAATCTGAAATACGATACTTCACCTGATCGTAGATTGGAAGCTCCTCAATTTTATAGGCCAGGTCAATAATATCCAGGATAAGGTCCAGCTGGTCCAGTAAATCCTTCTTAATAGCTTCGTTACGTGCTTCAGAGGATGCAACGATATCTATCTGCCCGTAAAGAGGATAGACATCCTTAAAGGAAATATCCTTGAACGATGCGAGGCCATCTTTATCCAGGTCTTTGATGAATTGTTTAGCTTCCCTTTCGAACACCCACAGAACACTTGGATGTATAGAAGTACACTCGCTCTGGATAACCGCTTTAACCCGGTTCTCAAAATCATTTTGATTACGTTCCACCGTATTTACGATATATGGCAGAATATCATCCAGCTTAAAGGCGTTTATACTGTTAAGTTCATTCTTCCGTTCTGAAACAAGCTCAAGTATACCAAGTAATTTACCGTTCTTGGCTATTGGAGCCAGCAGGCAGCTTTTTACTTTATTCTTCTTCAGGTTTTTGGCAAGCAGATTATCATTGTTCTTAATGTAATTGTCAACATTCGATATTACAAAATATGAATTCTCTTCTACAAGTTTCTTAAAGCCTCTTTCACATATGCCCGTATCACAATCATTTACCAGTTCTTTATCAAGAATAAAACTATTGGCCTCCTCATTATCCATCCGTTCAAATAACATTTCCTTTTTATTGAAAACCGTAAAGCCAACTCTTAGGTCAGGTATTTTATAGATAGAACGAAATATTTCTTCCAGCTTTTGAAGTTCTTCAGCCTCATTTATTTCTTCAAATAAAAGAGCCGTTTTCAATTCAGAAATCGCCTCGTCGATGGTAACATCGGTAAGATTGGTAATAGTAAACCCTTTAAAAACATAACTTTTAGGTGGGATCTTTTCTTTCCATAATTCCACTTTATCAAAATTCTGAAGTAAAAGGTCCACATCTTTCTGAGTGATCTCTGGTGTGCCCTCTTTAGGATAAATCTCAACAAAATCGGCATTCATCGCTATCCTGTAATGTTTTTTGATATCATTCTCATCCGGGATATCATAATACAAAGGTCTCGAAATATCAATTTTATAACCATAATGGTTCTTGAGTATTTGAATGCACGCAATAACATAAATAACATCATCATCTATATTTCTAAGGGATAGCTCAAAATCTTCGCCTGCATCTCTCAGTATCTGCTTTAAACGACGGGACGAGTTAAAAAGAATGTTATGAAAAGGGACTGAAGCGGCCTTAATTTCATTATTAGTTAGGATAGTGGGAAATAGATCATCAAGTAAGACTTTTATAGGCTCCTTATATTTCTTCAATAGTTCAGGATCTTCAAATCCCTCAGAAAGTTGTGGGTAATCAGATATATAATCCAGCATTTTCTTAATATGCTCCCTGGAGATATTATTCTCGATACTTTCCAGTTGTTCTTCATATTGCTCTATGACCTTATGGAAACTGATCTTAATTTCAAGCGGGAAATCCTTCAATAGCTGCTTCATAATCGGATAATATAGTGTAAAATTAAATTTTACTGAAGCCCAAGTGGCACTAGCTTACTTAAATTAACAATATTTTACAAATAAAGGATACCTATGCGAGAGGAGTTCTTTATTTTTGTGAAAAATCATATTAAAAATGAAAAAAATAGTAATTCTGATTTCTGCTGTTGTACTTGGTTTAACAGGCTGTGAAGAGGATAAAGGATATTTACTGAAAGGTACAATTGACGGAGTGGAGAATGGCAAAAAAATATACATTTCTGAACTTGATGGTAAGAACAGGTCTCCAAAAGCGGTGGATACCGTGACCGTTACCGATGGTAAATTTGAACTGGATATGGAAGATCCCGAATTGCCAAATCTCAGTTTTCTTAGAGTGGAGGGAGTAAACGGAAATGTTGTATTTATTTCTGAGAATCAAACCATCAGGTTTGACATTAACAAAGACAGTATTAGAGATACTGAGGTAATTGGTGGAGAGGAAAATAAAGCTCTTTACGAATACCTGGGCCAACTGAAGGAATTGAACCGCAAGATGACCAAAATGCAGAATGAAATGCGACAGGCAATGATGCAGAAGGACACTGCTAAGTTGAAGTCTCTTCAGGAAGCACAGGTAGAGCTAAGAGATAATGACAAGAATTTCAAACAGGAGTTATTTCAGAGAAATAAGGATTCTTACATCGCAGTAATGATACTTACAGATATGTTGAATATGAGAACTCACTCATCAGCTGAAGTAAGGGAAATGTATGCTGAAGTTTCTGACAGGATAAAAAAGACAGATCTGGCTCAATCTTTAAAAGAAAATCTGGATAGTTACAGTGCAAGCGAAATAGGAAGCAAAGCTCCTCCATTTTCGGGTCCAAATCCTGAAGGGGAAGAACTTGCCCTTGAGGACAATCTTGGAAAAGTTACTGTAATTGACTTTTGGGCTGCCTGGTGTAAACCTTGTAGAGTTGAGAACCCTAACCTGGTTAGGACCTATAATAAATATAAAGACCAGGGCTTGAATATCATTAGTGTTTCTCTTGACCGTCCAGGACAGAAAGATAAATGGCTGCAGGCAATTGAAGATGACAATCTGGAACAATGGGACCACGTTTCCAATCTTCAATTCTGGAATGATCCTATCGCAAAAAAATATGGAGTTAGAGCTATCCCTGCTACCTTTGTACTGGATGAAAACGGTGTTATAGTGGCGAAAAATCTTAGAGGTGATGAGCTTGCCAATAAGATTGGAGAATTACTTCAGTAAAAAAAGAATAGATAAAACAGAAGAGACTGTCTAAAAAGTTCTTATTTCGTCAAGCTGAACTTGTATCAGCTTCTAATTGATATTGATTTTCAATTATTTAAGATCCTGAAATAATTCCGATTGCAATCGGAACAGGATGACGTTTTCTAGTCTTTTTTGACAGTCCCTTTTATTTCAGTTCAAATCCAACATTTACCCTAATCTTTATCTCCATCTCCCCCGGAGCAATGGTCTGCTGGCCGCCTTTGGCCTGGCTCATCTCTACAGCTTCGTCCATCCTGTATAAGGGCTGAATACTGTTATATTCCATTTCACTTATAGAAAATGCCTTACCTATTTCCTGCCCGAGTGGTTCTGCCAGTTGGTGTGCCTTGGTTTTAGCGTCAAGAACAGCCTTTTTTCGTGCCTCCCTTTCATATTTCTCCATTTCAGAAGATTTGAACTGGATTCCGTCAATCCTGTTAAGTCCATTTTCCAAAAGACCCTTCATTATTTTTTCATAATCCTTTATATCGTGTAGCTCTATGGAAATCGCCTGATTGGCTACATAGCTATAGGTCTTCTCGTTATAATCGTATCTTTTGTTGAGATTCACATAGTCTGTTTTAATATCCTTTTCATCAATATTCTGTGATTTCAGATATTTAATAACCTTATCTACGACCTCGTCATTCTTTTTCTTTACTGAAGCTGCTGAAGGCCCTTCATGTTCGATCCTGGATTTTATAAGAACCTCATCCGGTTCAACCTTAACTATGCCCTCACCGGTAACATTTACTATAGAACGATCAGAACTTTGCTGGGCAAAGGCTGAAGTTAGCGTTAGTACTGCCAATAAAAAAAGTACTTTTTTCATATCAAACGATTTTAGATTTGTAAGCTGTAAACCAATAAGAATACCAAACTATATATAACCTGTTCTTTGAAGGAAAAAAAGAATCACGATAGGTACAGCAAGCAGGATCACCATAAGAAGATGACTTTCGAATACCCATGGGGCAAAGACCATGGTTAGGAGATAACCTCCGGTAGCACCGCCAAAATGCGCGTCATGCCCTATATTATCAGTGCGGCGCTTCATTCCGTATATAGTATAAAGAAGGTATCCAATTCCGAAAACATAGGCGGGTACCGGAATCACAAAGAAGAGGCCCAGCGTCATATCTGGTTGTAATAATATTGCTGAATACAATATTCCCATAACAGCTCCACTGGCTCCAACAGCCGTATAGTTATAATCTTCCTTATGAAAAAAGTAAGAAACAAGGTTCCCCAGTAACAGGCTGCCAAGATAAATTATTATAAATGCCACAGAACCCAGAGAATAGATAACAACATTGGCGAAGAAATAAAGAGTAAGCATATTCACAAATAAATGGGCAGTATCCACATGCAGAAAACCGGAGGAAAAAACCTGAAATTTTCTGCCCCTCTGTATGTCGGCAATATTGAATTTATATTTATTGAAAAATGACTGATCACTGAAACCCTTGAAGGAAATCACCACATTCACTGCAATGATGATGAGGGTCACCAGGCTTATTTCTCCCATATCTGATTAAGTTTAATTTCAAATATACCATATATTTGCCGAAAGAATTTTTATGCAAGGACTAGTTTTCTGGGCCGTCTACCCTATCCTTTGGTTTATTTCCATTTTACCTTTCCGAATATTTTATATGGTTTCAGACCTTATTTTCGTACTGGTCTATTATATAATTGGATACAGAAGAAAGACCGTACAGAACAACCTTCGACTTGTCTTCCCTGAAAAGCCAGAATCAGAGCTAAAAAGAATAGAGAAAAAGTTCTATAGCCATATGTGCGATATGTTCCTTGAGATGATCAAAAGCATCTCTATTTCAGAGAGTGAACTGAAAAAACGTTTTGTATGTACCAACCTTGAATACCTCCGCAAACTGGAATCCACGAATAAAAGCATCATAATTATGTGCGGTCATTATGCCACTTATGAATGGATGAATGCCCTGCAATTACATGACCTTAAGTTTCATGCATTTGGAATATATAAAAGAATACGGAACAGGCATTTTGACCGACTCGCTAAAAGGATAAGAGGCAGGTTCAACGGAACGCTTATAAGTACCTATAATGCTACAGAAAAGATCAGGCACAACGAAGAGAACGGAATTAAAGGACATTATGCAATGATCGCCGACCAGTCGCCCAAATTGAACCGTGCAAAACACTGGATAAATTTTATGGGAATTCGTGTACCGGTATTTGAAGGATCTGACAGGTTAGCAAGAAAGCTGGATATGAATGTGGTCTACCTCCAGGTAGAAAAAAAGAAACGTGGTTTTTATGAAGCAAGGCTTGTCCCTATCACTGAGAATGCTACTAAGGATCCTGAACATTACATTACCAAAAAATTCATTGAACTTCTTGAGGAACAGATAAGAAAAAAACCTGAATATTATTTATGGACTCATAAACGATGGAAACATCGCAATGAGCCCATACCTAAGAATGCTGAGATTATTAATTAAGAAATAATATCCTGTATCTCTTTGATCATTTTTTGAGCCAGCTCATCAGCTTCCAGTTGTGATTTGGCTTCAGTGTAGATACGAATTATGGGTTCTGTATTCGATTTTCTAAGATGAACCCAGTTTTCAGGAAAATCTATTTTCACTCCATCGACAGTGGATATCTCTTCATTGGAATGTCTTTTTTCCACCGCTTTTAATATTCCGTCCACATCAAGGTCTGGGGTTAGCTCGATCTTATTTTTACTCATAAAATAAGAAGGGTATCCGGCTCTTATTTGTGAAACCTTTTCTCCTCTTTCTGAAAGATATGTAAGAAATAAAGCGGCACCTACAAGGCTGTCCCTGCCATAATGTGCTTCCGGATAAATGATACCACCATTTCCTTCGCCACCTATGATCGCATGATTATCTTTCATTAATTTTACCACATTCACCTCACCAACCGCACTGGCTTCATAGCTTCCTCCATGTTTCTGGGTAATATCGCGAAGGGCACGTGATGATGACAGATTGCTTACAGTATTACCTGAGGTTTTAGAGAGCACATAATCTGCACAGGCAACTAATGTATACTCTTCGCCAAACATCTCCCCATTCTCATCAATGAAAGCAAGCCTGTCAACATCTGGATCTACTACGATACCAAAATCGGCTTTCTCTTTCTTCACCAGTTCACAGATATCGGTTAGATGTTCCTTCAGAGGTTCAGGGTTATGAGGGAAATGTCCGTTTGGTTCACAGTAAAGTTCAATTACTTCCACGCCCATTTTTTTGAGAAGTGCAGGAATTGCAATTCCTCCCGAAGAGTTTACCGCATCCACTGCTACTTTAAGATTGGCGTTAGCCACTTTTTCAGCATCTACCAGTTTTAATTTTAAAACCTCATCCACATGCCTGTCAATATAATCCTCAATAACGGTAATTTCTCCCAGGTCATCTACCAAAGAAAACTCAAAATCTTCTTTTTCTGCTATCTCAAGTATGGTGGCTCCTGCCTCCCCGTCAAGAAATTCTCCTTTCCTGTTTAGAAGTTTAAGAGCATTCCACTGTTTAGGATTATGGCTAGCAGTAAGAATTATACCTCCGTCGCCTTTTTCCATTGGAACTGCAACTTCTACGGTTGGGGTTGTGGAAAGACCTATATCAATTACATCGATTCCCAGGCCTATT
>JAWWBH010000151.1:0-7223 GCA_033721075.1 Christiangramia sp. | reverse complement strand
TAAAAGGAACAAAGGGAACAAAAATGAATATTTCACATTAACTGTTCCCTTTGAGTGTCATACTCTTTATCTGGCATTATCCAGACAATCCACAGGTCTCATCTCAGCCCAACTTAATGTAGCACCCTGAATGACAGTGATAAAGATACTGAAAAAATGGTACGGCAAATCAATTTTAGAAATAAATTAACGCGATAATTGGAAATAGAAATGTCAACCTAAAAAACATAATGAGAGATCTTTTTGACGCTACACTTACAGTGCTTATTTTAGAAGAATTGAATTAATAAAAATTAACTCCATGAAAAACCCGCTTCTTTACCTGTTCCTCGTATTTTTTATAATATCTCCTGTCGCCATGGCTCAGAAGGATTACCCCACCACTCCTCCCGATAAATCACCCATGCCTATGAAACCTGAAATGACCGAGATCTGGGAACCTAAGGTTGAGGTCGTAAATCCTGGTGATAAGCCTGGGGAGGCTCCTTCAGATGCTATTATTCTTTTCAATGGAAAAGATCTCAATAATTGGGTAAGCCAGAAGGACACTGCAAAAGCGGCTCCCTGGAAAATAAAAGAAGGTTATTTTGAGGTGATTCCCGGGACTGGTGGCATACAAACTAAAATGAAATTCGGGGATGTGCAGTTACATATTGAATGGAGTGCGCCCGACAGGGTTGAAAATTCAGGACAGGGTCGTGGCAATAGCGGACTCTTCTTCCAGAATCGCTACGAGCTACAGATCCTGGATTCCTATAATAATCGTACCTATTCTAATGGGCAGGCGGCCAGTATCTATAAAGACCACCCTCCCCTGGTAAATGCAATGCGCTCGCCAGAAGATTGGAACACCTACGATGTGATCTATACCGCACCCCGCTTTAAGGATAATGGAAAACTTGACAGTCCCGCAAGGATCACTGTCTTACTTAACGGAGTTGTGGTACAGAATAATGCGACTATCAATGGACTCACCCTGTATACTGGCTTGCATAATTATCCTGAAGCCCACGGCGAGGATGTTATCTCGTTGCAGGATCATGGCACCCCGGTACAGTTCAGGAATATCTGGGTTAGAAAACTCTGATTTGATAGGATAGATCCATGATAATTCATCATTAACTTCTGCAGTACGATTTAATACTTAGCGTGATAATACCTTACTTAAGATTGGCGAAGTTATTAGAAGATGATTTAAACCAAAAAGCCCCTTCGAGGGGCTTTTTGGTGACTAATCCAGTAATTAATAATTCGTTTAAAATCTCTTTGAAAACATTGACTTAGAATACTTTATTCATTCACACCTCCTTTTCTTTAATTACAATTAGCTTAAAAACAAATCTACTTTGTTCTTCTTTCTGGAAAGTGTGATTTTGATGATTATTTTGACCGAATCGTTTACAGTTCAACCTCTATAACCAAATTATGGGAGGGATTACTGGAATTGAACTAAAAGTATAAATTGCCTGATTAAGGAATCGATTATTTTCTTAACTTTAAGTAATACCTTTCCCTACAAGGTGTAATTCCCCAGATTTCTATTTCCTCTTCATGCTTTTACACTTAAAACTCATCTGTATGAAAACACTATTATTACTACTCAGTATTGTATACACTTCGCTACTCTTTGCTCAGCAAACTGAATCACCGGAAAGATATAAAGACACTTTTGTTAGAGTGTTTGACAGCAACGGGAAAAAAGTGGCGAAAGGGAAGGTCGCCAATATCAGTGAACATACATTGACCTTAAAGGTTGGTAAAGGATATTCAGAAATCCCAATTAATAATATCAATCGTATCAAAACGAACCATTCCGCAGCCACTAATGTGCTGGTCCCAGCTTTGGCAGGCGCTATCATTGGAGGAATTATAGGTTCGCAGGAGGAAGACGACTGGCTTTTTACCAGGAGTGAAAACACTTTCCTAGGAGCTCTGTCAGGTGGTGGTATAGGGGCAGGGATTGGAGGCTTGAGTTTATTATTCAGAAAAGGAAACGTTTATCATATACAGGGAAACGAAGCTTCGTGGGAATATTTCCGGGAATCGATGACCCAATAAATACGATGCTTTAATTCTCAAAAATTCAATTCAAAATTCAGCTTCATCTTTAAGGGAAATATATTTTAAAAGTCCGCCCAGGGCCAGTAGATAAAACATCCTGTCTATTATAAATAATTCCAGGAACTGTAAGTGATATGCCGCAAAAGCAGCCAGGTCTGTTAATATAAAGCCACAGGCCATAAGGAAATAGGCAGTTGACTTAAATGAACCATTTTCAGATAAGTAAACGGCAGCAAGCATAAGCATGATAATTCCATTTACTCCCTGAAAATAGAAAAGTAAAGAAACCAGTGTATTTTTTAATTCACTATGAAAAGTTTCAGCCACTGTGTAGAGTAGAAACAGATTTATAATAAAAACAAAGGACAGGATGACAAATTGAAACCCGGAGAACTCATATTTTTGGATCGATTTTTTCGCTTCGACCCCAATTAATAAATAGGCGAACCCGCGAAACAAAAATTGTAAGGTTTTAAAACCTGTATTCTCATAATTCAAGAGAAACAGATCACTGAAAATTAAAAGAAGGAAGATTGCAATAAAGTAAACGTTCCTGGAGGTTTTACTTAACAGAGCTGCTATCATAAAAACCACCGTTCCCAGAAGTCTCACCCAACGGGTATTTACCAGACTCATTTCTGCAAAAACAAAAAAATTTAAAACAGCCAGTGAAAGAATTATAATAAAAATAGAAATATTAAGAACCCTCATAAACAATTATAAGGATATGGTCATATATCACAAAAATTATTCATGTTTTTTTATAATTTTTTAAATAAAACTTAATGAAGATTTAATATGATCCTATATTGAAATTTCTACTCCAATTTTCCCTGGATAGCCATTAATAAGCTAAAATTCCTATAGTATGAACTTGTATGCAAAGGCATTATATTCTTAATCTTCTAGAGCTAAACCTTTAAAGTATCCTTGATACATTAGCAGAAAACAGGACAAATACAAAGGGACAAGATCATGTTTTTGTAACCGGTGAAGGTTTAGACCTTAGCAATAAAGAAGCTTTAAATGGAGGAGGTAAAAGAAAAACCATAACCCAGGCAATGGCTTTAAGCCTTATCGATGTAGCAAAAAAAAACGGGGAAGATGAAAGAGAAAAAGCTTATTGGAATACGTATTATTGTCAGAATTCAGTTATCACAGCAAATGGCAGGTTGTATGGCAAATACTGTAAAAATAGGCTTTGCACTTTATGCTGTAGTATTCGTAAAGCCAAAATCATTAATAAATACTTACCTGTTATAAGGGAATGGGAAGACCCTCATTTTGTAACCTTAACTGTAAAGTCCTGAAAAAATACTCAGTTAAAGTCCTATATAGATCAATGAAAATTACTTTTAAGCGAATAATTGACAAATATAAAAAGAAGGAGCAGAGAGGAACGGGAAAAAACTTATTGGTGTAAAATAAATAGAATGTTGTTTTAACCCAAAATGAAAACCTACAACCCGCACTTCCATTTGATAGTCACCAACCGGGAAATAGCAGACACCTTTGTTTCAGAATGGATTAGAAGGAGTATAAAAGGATATGTATTACGTCAAACCCAGGATATTAGAAGAAGTGGGAACTTAAAAAAACCCCTTAGAGATCATTAAATAAGGAATTGACCGCTTTGGTTTCAATTTACCGGAGAAAGTAAATAATAATCTTTCCACTACTCAATTGCTTAATGATTTTAAGCAATGGGAGTTTAATCCTGCTTTAGCAAACTGACAGAAGGTATATAACACTGAGGCACTTACAGACTATGAACTTCCTTCCGGCCTGACATCTATGCTATCCCAAAATATAAATTCAGAACCTCTTTAGTATTTTCACCAAAATCAACATTTTTCGAATGATAAATTTAAGTTGTTAATTCATTCTTTGAATTATTATCCCTCAATAACCTTTTCAGATCTTTATTAATCCGTAATGAACAGGCCTTTATTAAGACGGCAATCCAGGAATGTTTCCAGATCTTTATAAAAGATATTTTCAATATGGGGAAATTGATATTCTTTTATATAAATTTCTATGCACATAGGATTTACACAGTTAATGCAAAGAACATTTTTCTTATTGCCAGCTTTGCGAGTATTACCTTATAAATCTTATCGCAGACTGAACATTGCAATTCTTAGCTTGCCAGTCGTAGGTTGTTCATACTTACAGGGTTTTAATTCAGTGTAAAAAAAATAAATTTAATCGAGTCTGTAATAATTAGTTTTTAAAGACATATGAATTGTTTTAACCCTTAAGGTTTTGTGAATTAGTTATTTATGTCTAGTTCACCCGCTTGATTTAGTAACTTTAAATGAGTTTGTCTTATTATATATGAAATTAATTCTAATTTCAAATTTGATATTTTTCGATTAATGTCAACTCAAATATATTGTATCCTATCTTAGTAGGGGACTAAATATTTTTTCAATCTAATAAACCAATTATTATGAAACTAGGAGCATTTTCAATCAGCCTAAACGTAAAGGATCTTAGGAAATCAAAAGAGTTCTATGAGAAACTCGGATTCCAAAAATTTGCAGGTAATATGGAGCATAATTACCTCATCATGAAGAATGGAAATGCCTTAATTGGCCTGTTCCATAATATTTTCGAGGGCAATATCCTGACATTCAACCCAGGCTGGGATGAAAACGCCAGTGAACTTGATACTTTCGATGATATCCGGGAAATCCAGCAAGAATTGAAAAGGAGCGGACTGGAGCTTACCTCTCAAGCCGATGAAAGCAGTAGTGGCCCCGCCAGCCTAACACTCACCGATCCCGATGGCAACGTTATCCTGCTAGATCAACATCGCTAAATTCATCCGGAAATGAACAGAATACATCTTTTCGTAACTGCCCATAGTCGAAGTATCGAAATGACCGGGGTATTGATGCGAATCTTCAGTTTTTCTCTGGTAAGCTGGCTTGGAGAGGCCAGTCCATTTCTATTCGTGTGGATCTTTAACAGTATAGACGCGATCATATTATCCTGGACGGCCATACTTAAGAAGGACCGTGCCTATACCCTTCTAAATGTTTTCTGGATAGGAGTGGGCTTTGTAGGAATATTGAGAAGCCTGGGTTTAATTTAGAACCTTTGACAATAATATTGCCATCCATTACATACCATGGAGAATAAAATGTAAAAAACTATGTTTATAATTAAAAACTGATTTTAAGTATCTTAAAGGAAATGAAATACTATTATTATGGGTAAAATTCGAGATCAAAAAGGATAAAGCGAGTGAATTTCGATTTAATCTTAAAGCTGAAAACGGTCAGGTAATTCTTAGCAGTGAAGCTTATAAAGCCAAGCCATCCTGCATGAACAGAATTGAATCTGTAAGAACCAACTCGTAATCTGATGATAGATTTGAGCGCAAGCAGAGCTCAACCGGGCATAAGTTCAATCTGAAGTCCCCAAACGGGCAGGTGATCGGGATCAGCGAGGTTTACTCCTCAACTTCTGCAATGGAAAATGGGATCGCCTCGGTCAAGAAGAAAGCTCCAGATGCAAGCATCGATCAGTCCTAATTAGGATTTCAAATATTAGAAAAAACATTATATCGGTTAATTTCTGCCGGAAATTTGAATGAATTGCCTGTTTTTAATTCGTATATTTAATCTACCTGGTGTTTTAAAAACCGATGCGTAGTGATTAAAAAAGGAAGTGCAGCATGACAGTTTTCTTCCCTTTTTTATTTTTGATGCTAAGAAATATGGGGGATTTGAAAATTATTTTGGGTAAATGTTCCGGCATATGGATTGTTGAAAGGATCACCTTGGAATTCTACTTTCAAACTATTTGATCCTGTATACGCACCTAATGGTTGAGACACATTGTAATTTATGGTTGCCATACCTGAGGAATTAGTAACCGCATTTCCAATTGCTATACCAGAGTTAATGGTAAAAAATTGTTCGACCTGCTATGGCTGTTCCACTAGCCGCACCGCCTCCTTGTTGAGTTAGTTTAGCAGCGAGAATTATATAGCTACCCTGTTCTGCAGTTGCAGGACTGGTCAATTCTAATTTACTGTTTGCATCTGTAAATTCAGTTTGAGCAATGTAACCTGAAGTTTGTCCAGTTGCCGTAAGTAAAAAATGGACTCCTAAATGGTTCTGTTTGATCAAAAATTGATCATAATAAATATCTCCCTGTGCATCTACAAGAGTGTTGTAATCATGAGAATTCACGCAGGTTTCTGGTTTTGGAGTTTCCTCAAATATGAAACTCACGGTTTCGCCGGGTATCCAACCGCTCCCGGTAATAATTACATACTCTCCGGGCGAATAATCTGCTTTATCTGTTGTTACGGTTGCTGAGGTGCCATCAGTTTGAGCCAGGGCCAAAAAAGAATTAACAAACAGGCAAAATGTAAGGACAAGAGTCCTTAACATTTTACCTTTTACAGGTAAAAGTTTTTTCATAATTAAAAAAGATAGATTGTGAACTTAAAAACTAAAAGCCCTGGGGCAGAGGCTATTTCTACTACCTCTATAATGATTAACAGTAGCGAATTTAAAATCTATGGCCAGGAAGAATGATGCGTCAAATTAAATGAATTTACAGATCCGTTTAACATTCAAGTAGTGCTTTTCGAAGACAGGCGATATTAAATCGACAAGTCGCATAATCTGCTTATTATCAATATGAAATCAACTTTACAATTATAAGGTTTCTACAAAATTTTTGACTTGTTTTTTCTAGCTATAAGCCGGAAAATAATAAGTAGGTTTTATTTTGATTTTAGCATATTTCAAAATGTCCCTGCTATCTATTGAGGGATCTATAACGGTTAAGAATAGTTGGTCATGTAAATGAATGATGATTAATGGTTGACATATATTCCTAATAAGTTAATGTGGCTCCAAATCCAATCCCCATATCGCTGTCGTAATGAGTGGCAATGCCTAAATTACGAGTAACGATATATTTAAAACCAGACATATATTCTTTGTCGGTATTAACCATAAAAGCCCATCTCAACCACGGTGAAATTGGAATATCTTCTCTCATCAATTGAAAACGAACATTTCCATCTGTAAATACTTCTCCCTGCAATTTCACGAGCATTGGCAATGTATATTCTGCTCCTAAACTCAAAACCGCTCTTTGGTCCTTGGTATTGCTCTGCCCGAATATGTTTTTTT
>JAWWBH010000150.1:0-7269 GCA_033721075.1 Christiangramia sp. | reverse complement strand
TTCGAGGGCCTCTCTTTGCGTAAGCAGCACTTCTAGATAGTCTGCTCTTGCTGAGCGGAAGAGGCGATTGGTGATTTCAATAGATTTGGTAAGAGCCTCAACCTGCTCCTCTTTAAGTTCATAGCTCTTTTTGAGGTTTTCGATATTGGATAATTCATTCTTCACCTCGATATAGGCATTCAGAATAGTCTTTTCATATTCGAAGATTGCCTGCAGCTGCCTGTCATTAGCAGTATTATATTCTGCCTTAAAAGCATTACGGTTAATGAGTGGCGCAACCATATCTCCTGCCAGTACATATAAAAGTGACTCAGGCGTAGAGGTGAGGAACTTTGGGTTAAAAGCCTCAAGGCCAATTCCTGCCGAAATCGCAAAGGATGGATAAAAACTAGCCCTGGCTGCTTTGGTATCCAGTCTAGCCGCTGCAAGTTCAAATTCTGCTCTTCTTATATCGGGCCGGTTTTCCAGGAGTTGAGACGGGATACCTGTGAAAATGCTATCGATCTTTTTTTCCAGAAAATGATGAGAAGAACGCTCTATTGGCTGAGGTCTTCTGCCTATGAGAAAATTGAGCCGGTTCTCCGTTTCAACAATTTCCTGCTTTACCTCATACATCTCACTTTGATTCTTCAGCACTTCTGCCTGAAACCTTTTAACTCCAAGTTCTGTGGCCTTTGCCGCCTGTTTCTGAAGTTTTACAGTTTTAAGTGCATTAGCCTGGATACCAAGATTCTGTTCTATGATCGCCAGCTCATTATCCAGGGCCTGGAGTTCGTAATAAGCTTCAGCAATTTCAGAGATAAGGCTGGTCACCATGAAATTCTTTCCTTCAACCGAAGACAGATATTCCATAACCGCAGCCTTCTTTGAATTGCGCAGTTTCTTCCATACATCCAGCTCCCATGACGCAAATGCGCCCACCATATAATCAGGAAGTGGTTCAGGGAATTCCTCTTCGGGCCTTATATCGGTATTGGCATCATTGGCTCCCTGGCTCGTGTAGCGGCCAACTTTTTCGACTTCGGCGGCAGCCTGGATATTAACCGAAGGAAGATATTCGCCCTTTCTGGATTTTATCTCATTTTTCGCCATGCTCACCTGTTGTAGCATGATATTGAGCTCCTGGTTATTCAATAGGGCAGTGTCTATGAGTGCCACAAGGTTTGGATCTGAAAAGAATTCCCTCCAGTTGATATCAGCCGTATTGAGACTGTCTTTAGCCTGATATTCCTTGTAAGTTTCTGGAAGAGCAGTATTTTCTTCCCTGATCTCCCTGGTGGGAACGCATCCGTAAAAGAATATGCTGGCAAGAACTGCAGCCATCCAGGTTCTATTATTTCTGAATTTGGAGATAAGTTTAGTGTTCATATTCTTTACTTTTCATTAGTTTTTTCAGTTTTTTGTTGATCTTCTTCAGCCGGGCTCTAATTCTTCCTTCACCTTCATTGTTTCTGAAGAATTCTTCCGACATAGGCTCGTGATGCTCATCTTTAATAAGACTCTTGCCTTCGGCCATTTTTCCGAAGATGAAATAAAGCCCCGGTATCACGATCACCCCGAATATGGTTCCTATAAGCATTCCTCCAAGCGCCGATCCACCAATGGTGCGGTTTCCAATTGCTCCGGCACCCGTTGCAAATACCAGTGGAATTAGCCCCGCGATAAATGCAAAAGAGGTCATAAGAATAGGCCTGAATCTCATTTTCGCGCCTTCGATAGCGGCGTCCAGCACACTTGCTCCCTGCCTGTGTTTCTGTACTGCGAACTCTACGATAAGCACCGCGTTTTTACCTAACAGCCCTACCAGCATGATCACACCTATTTGAGCATATACGTCATTGGAAAGTCCCATAAGTTTTAGCAACAGGAACGAACCGAATACCCCTACAGGCAATGAGAGCAGTACTGCGAAAGGCAGAAGGAAGCTTTCATATTGTGCAGCCAGTACGAAATAGACGAATATGAGCACGATGATGAAAATATAAAGAGCATCATTTCCACGATTAGCCTCGTCATAAGAAAGACCTTCCCAGGCAATATCATATCCTCTAGGTAACTTCTCCTTGGCCACTTCCCGGATGGCATTAATCGCATCACCCGAGGTATAACCAGGGGCCGGAAGTCCGCGGATCGCGGCTGAATTATAAAGGTTGTACCTGGTGATCTCATTTGGTCCAAGCCTCTTTTCCATTTTCATGAAAGCCGAATAGGGAACCATTTCACCTTCTTCATTTTTAACATAAAGCTTTTCAAGATCTGAAGGCATTCCCCTGTATTCAGGGGCAGCCTGAGTATAAACCTTGAAGAATCTTCCAAATTTGATGAATCCCTGTTCGTAGGTACTACCAATGAGGATATTCAGATTTTCCATGGCTTTACCGATGGAAACACCTTTCTGCATCGCAGCCTTATTATTTATGATAAGTTCATACTGAGGATAGTTGGCCGCGAAGAAGGTAAAGAGTCCGCTTAACTCTTTCCTTTTTCCCAGCTCTTCCAGGAACTCATTGTTTATTCTTTCAAATTCATGATAATCGGTAGAGTTGGTTTTGTCCAGTAGTCGCATGGAGAAACCTCCTGAAGACCCGAATCCTGGTACTGCAGGTGGTTCAAAATATTCAATTACCGCTCCCAGGTCTTTGGTTTCTTCTTCCAGCTCTTCCATGATCTCATGTACCGAATGTTCACGCTCAGACCATGGTTTAAGGTTGATCAAACAGGTGCCAGCGTTCGATCCACGTCCTTCGGTCATGATCTCATATCCTGCAAGAGAAGAAACCGATTCTACGCCTTCCGTCTCTTCACATATCTGCTGAAGTTTTCTGGCTACCTCATTGGTTCTTTCCAGGGTTGCTCCCGGTGGAGTTTGAATAATGGCATAGATCATTCCCTGATCTTCACTTGGGATGAACCCGGCTGGCAGTACTTTGTTGGTCAAAAATATTCCGGCACAGAAAGCCAGGAGAATTCCGAATGTGATGACCCTTCTGTTCACGATATATTTCAAGAATCCCACATATCTACCGGTAAGTCTTTCAAAACCGCGGTTAAACCAGTCTATGAACCTGTTTATTGGTGATTTTTTTCTAGGTTTACCATGATTGTTTTTCAGTAACATGGCGCATAATACCGGAGTAAGGGTAAGTGCCACCACCGCTGAAATAACAATGGAACCTGCCATAGTAATGGAGAATTGTCGGTAGAAAACTCCTACTGGTCCAGACATAAAGGAAATGGGGATGAATACCGATACCATTACCAGCGTAATAGCGATAATTGCGCCTCCAATTTCACCTAATACCGCCGAAGAAGCTTTATACGGAGTGAGATGTTCTTCTTCCATTTTGACATGAACCGCTTCTACCACCACGATGGCATTATCTACCACAATACCGATGGCCAGTACTAATGCAAACAGGGTGATAAGGTTGATGGAGAGACCAAATATCTGCATCACAAAAAATGCCCCGATAAGGGATACGGGTACTGCGATAATTGGAATTAAAGTTGAGCGCCAGTCTCCCAGGAACAGGAATACTACAATAGCCACCAGAATAAAAGCATCCCTCAGAGTGTGCAATACCTGTTCTATGGACGCATCCAGGAAATTGGAAACATCATAACTAATCTGGTAATCAACTCCCGGGGGCAGGTCGGCTTTTAATTCTTTCAATTTTTCCTTTACATCCTTAATTACGTCGCTACCATTACTTCCAAAAGTCTGTTTCAGTACAATGGATGCTGAAGGTTTCCCATCAAGATTGGAATAGATATCGAAGAATTCACTTCCCAGTTCAACCTCGGCGACATCTCCCAGTTTAACGGTCTCACCTTCAGAATTCGCACGAACGATAATATCTTTGTATTCTTCAGGTTCACTATATCTGTCCCTGTAGGTAAGTACGTATTCCAATGCCTGAGCTTTTTTACCGGAACTTCTTCCCAGTCTTCCTGGCCTGGCCAGGATACTCTGATCTTCCATGGCCTCAAGAACTTCTTCAGCAGAAATATTGTATGCCCGCATCCGGTCTGGCTTTAACCAAACACGCATGGCGAATTTCCGACTACCAAGGATCTGGGTACTGGCAATTCCGTTGATCCTCTGGATTTCAGGAACTATACGGGTATAAGCGTAATTATAGAGGAACTTTTCATCATTGTCTTTATTCTTACTATAGAGGTTCACGTACATAAGCATACTGGGCTGTACGGGAGTTATGGTAACACCTTCTCTCTGTACCAACTCAGGAAGTAAAGGCATTACCTGGTCTACCCGGGTCTTTACCCGGACTACAGCATCATTGGGATCGGTTCCCGGTTCAAAGATCACACGTAAGGTTCCCTCACCGGCACTGGTGGCATCTGAAGCTATATATCTCATACCCTGAACGCCATTGATAGAGGTTTCCAGAGGAATCAAAGTCGACTTTACGAGCACATCGGCACTGGCACCGGGATAAGCTATGAATATGTTGACCGTGGTAGGCGCAATTTTAGGGAATTGCGAGATTGGCAGCTGTTTTATCGCCAGTAATCCCGTAAATACGATGATCACCGAGATGACAATTGCCAGTACCGGTCTATGAATGAATTTTTTAAACATTTTGTCTAAAGATTATGGGGTTGCTATTCTGCGTAGATATCGAGGTTCGCCAAAACCTTTTCCGGTTCAACAGGCTCGATCTGGATCTCCTGATTGTCTTTAACCATTCGAATTCCTTCAAGCAGTACTTTATCATTTTCAGCAAGGCCTTCTTCAACGGCGAACAGGTGAGGTAATTCAGCTCCAACCTTGATTTCCTTTTGTCTTACCACATTTTCATCGTCTATCACAAATACATAGCGTTTATCGAGTACTTCGAAGGTTGCCTTCTGAGGAATTAGAAGCACATGTTTAAGAGGTATATTCATAAGGATATTACCTGTTTCTCCATGGCGAAGGATCCCATCGGGATTAGGGAAAGTGGCTCGGAACGCGATATTCCCGGTTTCATTATTGAATTCACCCTCGATGGTTTCTACGATCCCGGTCTGGTTGAATCTTTTGTTGTTGGCAAGTAAGAGATCCACTTCTTTTTTATGATCCTTATCGGCACTCATTATATAGTCCAGGTATTCAGCCTCCGGCACATTGAAATAAACCCACATTTTGCTGTTATCAGACAGGGTGGTCAATAGTTCACCTTCATCCAGCAAGCTCCCTTCACGCACATGAAGATGGTCCATAATTCCGTCAAAAGGAGCTTTTATATTTGTGAATCCAAGATGGGTTTCAGCCAGGGTCACTTCAGCTTTTGCCTTTTCATAATTCGCTTTAGCAAGTGCAAGCTCGTTTGGTGACACCACATCACTATCGGCCAGGAGTTTTGTGTTTTGATATTCGATCTCTGCTGCCTCAGCTTCAGCCCTTGCTTTTTGCAATTCGGCCTGATAGATATTGGGCATGATCTGAAACATTTGCTGTCCTTTTTTTACATGTTCTCCTTCGTCTACCGATATTTTCTTCATATAGCCTTTTTCCATGGCCCTTACCTCTATGTGGCGTATGGAATGTATTCGGGACACATATTCTTTGGTAAATGAAGTGTCTTTGTAGACAGGATTTGTGACAAGAAATGTGCGTTCTTCATGATGCTCCTTCTTGTGTGAATTACAGCCGATATTAAATAACACGGCTAAAAGACCAATAAACATTGGGATCTTCTTCATAGTTAGATGAATTTTAAAAAATATTGAATTATGGATAATGGATGGGCTATCGCGGCAGTGCACGACAGTCACAGATATTTGTAATTGTAAATGGAGTGGTGTGAGATTTTACAAGAATGAAAATCTCATCAGAAGGTTTCTAAATTCTGAAAACCTCGAATTGAATGTACTGCTTGCAGGAAACTGGCCTTGCGCAAATATAAATTAGAGGAGAAAATGCGGAATTAGTAAACAGGCTTTCCCATGCAAAGACATAAAAAAAGGCCGGTAGAATACTGCCTTTGATTAAAAGCTGGTTTTTTCTGTTGTTTTTATTAAAACTTTCTTGCTCTTCATTTTCAGTTACTTCCATTATCAGCTTACTGTAAATGAAAGTATCACTGGAAGAAGAGAGGAGAAGTTGATTGGTTATAGAAGAATCATGACCAACATGTACATTGATGGCATTGTCCTGATCCTGAAATTCTCCAGCTACAACAGAATTTGCATTGATAAGCCCGGCCAGAAGTATAAATACTACAGAAAGGAAATATTTTTCGAATGCCTTTTTCATGCAGGGCACAAAAGTATTTTGTACAATTAATTCATACAAACATCTTTTGTTAAAAATATTAACTAAAATGAAGAGAGAATATGAGGTTCTGTATAAGAGGTTGTTTATTAGTGTATTAACTGATTGAGTGTAACCTGAATAGTAATTTAAAATTTCATGTTTGGGAGATTCTGTATTTATTATAATCAATTATTTTTCATTCTTTTGTAGGCCTTTAGGATTTAAATATTTATATATAGCAGTTCTATATTTACAGGCTTATTAGCTTAAACATGAAATCCGGAAATTCAAAACTTTTCAAAAGACTTAAAAACTCCAGTAGTCTTTTTACAATCCTATCCCTTATCTTCCTGGGGTTCCTTTTCCTGTTAGATATAGTGGGGGTGACTCTGGGAGTGATTAATCATTCGGTGAACCATAGTTATTTATCACTGTTGGGATGGAGCTTTTTGGAGGACCTGAAGCTGTATATCACCTGGCTGTTACCTGCATACCTTATCTTTTTACCATTTCATCTGCTGCTGCCCAGGGTCGCAAAAGGCTTGTTTATTGTTGGTTTTTTAGCTTTTTTCATGATCCAGTTTCTACTTATATTCTATTTCAATACAACCTTAATAATGTTGGGAAGCGATCTTTTTGGATATTCAATTCAGGAAATCATACAAACAGTGGGAGCTTCAGATAGTTTAGATGTGGGACCAGTCCTGATCTTTATCCTTCTAATTTCGGCCTTGATCTATTCCCTTTTTATCATACCGGGAAAGTCAAAAATCAACTGGCAGGTTTCAACACTGCTGCCTGTTTTATCAATGCTATTTTTAATTTTTGGATCTGGTCATAATGTGCGATCTGCCAATCTATCTTCAGAATTTGAGAAGAACCTCGTCAGGAATAAATCAGATCATTTTTATAAAGCAGCCATTGCTTATTTCAATCCTGAAGTTTATGAAGTAGATATTTATTCAGAAAGCTACGTGAACGGAATCGAAGGCAGTTATGCAGGACTC
>JAWWBH010000149.1:0-7286 GCA_033721075.1 Christiangramia sp. | reverse complement strand
CATGAACCCAAATTTTGACCCTACTTATGATTTTGGATTTGTAATTAACGGTAAATATTTACTGTCAAAAATGTCCATCATGAAAGTATTGTCGCCCCAGATCAGGATTTTTGAAAGGATCAACCTTTTTAGCTCGCTATTTAAGGTTCTTCTAGTTTTGCTTATTGCCTTAATCGTGTTTCTCTTAACTTCACGAACAGGATTGCAGTCATCATTCGGAAACAGCCAGGAAGCTTCGTCTACAACATGGCAAAGCAATCCACCCACACCCTATTAATGCATTTGAAAAATTTCTGATGAGACCTGGCATTCTTCTTTTAAAAAAGTAATGAACTGATATCAGGCACAGGAAACGGTCACATTATGAGTATGGCCTCCGTCTGATGTTGAGGTAGCCGTAATCTGGGTGTTACTTTTTAAAGAATTGAACTGGGCCTGTGTGATGGTCACTTCATGTATATGCTGATCGGTACTGGCCTGACTTAGCGTATAGGTCTTTTCTTCTGCAGCATCCACATCTTCTTTTGAAACCGTTAAGTTATGGCCATGATTAGCAGAAATTGAAGTATTCGTTCCATTCTCAAGACAATTTGCGCTGGGATCGGGATCAGGATCAGGGTTTGGATTAGGATTACCGCCACCATCATCCGAACCTGAACAGGCAGTTAATGAAAGTAATGGAATTCCTATAATAAGTCCTGCTGAGGTCTTTTTGATAAATGATTTTCTGTCCATGACTAAAGTTTTTAATTAATATTGATTATTGCCGGGAGTATTTAATACTTATTCGTTGGTCATTTTCTCCCGTTGGTGCCATTCATGAATCCAATTAACCAGTTTTTAAGGTTGATAAGGTTGGAATAAGCGGGAGATAATTTTTTTTGAGGAAGCCTGTTAAACACATTTTCCACTATTCTGTTACAATATTTAAGATTGAACTCGAAGATCTCTTCTGGAGAATACATTTTCTTTATTTCGGTTTGTAACATGGATTTGGCCCTTTTTAGTCTCACCTTGACATTTGACTCTGTAATGTTAAGCGCATGGGCGGTTTCCTTGGTGCTCATTCCGTTCAGTTCACGAAGTGTAAAGACCATGCGATAATTTTCAGGAATCTGGACTATCGCATTCTCAAGAATATATTTCAGTTCATTATTCATCACAGTATTGGAGGTATTCGATGGCTTTTGATTAAACATGGGAGCTTTTTCACTTTTCTCAATAGAATCTGAAGGGAACTCGTTCTTATAACTGAATTTTCGTTTCAGGTGATAACAGTTATTTAGCATAATTCTAACCAGCCAGGTCTTTAGCGAAGAGCGATTTTCAAAATTATTCAGATTTGTATAAGCATTTATGAAGGTTTCCTGCATAAGGTCTTCGGTTTCCGGCTGGCTAAATCCATAGCTTCTTCCAATTTTGAATAAATAAGGATTGTATCTTCTAATGATTATTTCATACATGGCGGTATCTCCCGAAACCACTCGCGAAGTGATCTCAGCATCCGATATTTTCTCGAATTTATTTATGTCTATCATTCGTTTTAAGCCCTTAAAGCAATCTATAATTTACAACCTTTTTTTCTGAATTATAATGTAAGCTAACAGCTTTATGCCCACTCCTCTGCATTATAACCATCTCAATGTTCACCACATATCAACTAAATTTTGTTTTCAATTGGAATCCATTATCTACTCACTTTTATTTATTATAGAATATGGCAGATAAAGGGCAGGGGGGCAGAATTGCTATAATTGCTGTTCCTGGGTTCACCTTTATTAAATTTGAGTAAGTGAAATAGGAAAGGGTTACATTTATTTGAATTTATTTTATATCAATCTGAAATTCTGAATTTTAACAAATTATTCCCATAATGCTAATAAGCTGTGAAATAACACCTGATTAACATTTCGGACTTGGTCTTTTAGGTAACTTCAATATGAATTTTACCAAAAAACAGATTATTATGAAACCAAAGAACGGATTGATTTCCTTATTAATTTTAATGTTGCTTTTCTCGGGGGGTATCACTGCTCAAACCGATGATGACGACTGGGAAGAAAAGGAAGAAAATGAGATCATAGATTCCGATAAAAGGGATAAGCTTATCAGCGACGCTGAATATGCAGAAAAAGCCTTTAAAAAGAACAACAAGGAATTAGCCGGCCTGTTTGACTCTGCTTATGGTTATGCTATTTTCCCGAATGTTGGGAAAGGAGCGTATATCCTGGGTGGTGCAGCCGGAAACGGGGTGGTCTATGAACAGGGTAAACTGATTGGTTTTGCAGAGCTAAGACAGGTGGATATTGGTCTTCAAATTGGCGGACAGGCATTCCGTCAGGTTATGTTGTTCAAGACCAAAGAAGCGCTTGAAGAATTCAAATCTGGAGATTATGAATTAAGTGGAAGTGTTTCGGCAGTCGTTGTTGAAGAAGGAGAAGCCAAGAGCATACGTTTTAAAGATGGTGTAGCAGTAGCAACCATGCCTAAAGCCGGTGCAATGGTAGAGGTTTCTGTTGGAGGACAGAAGTTTGAGTATGCCGATGACTGGAAGAACTGATAGGCTGTAATATAACCAATATTAAGGAAGCTGTCTAAGACTATAAATTTCGTCAAGCTGAACTTGTTTCATGCTTCTTGGTAACTTTTTTTCAATAGTTAAAGATCCTGAAATAAGTTCAGGATGACGGTTTAAAAAAGTTTTAGAGAGCTTCTTTTTTTTCTTATAATTATGAATAGACCAGAAGTTATAATATTTGATGTAAATGAGACCTTGCTGGACCTTGAACCCCTGAAGAAAAGGATCAATTCAGCTTTAAAAAATGAGCAGGCCTCAGATACCTGGTTCGCTCAACTACTGCATTATTCTTTAGTGGAAACCGTCAAAGGAACTTATAATGATTTTAGTGAAATTGCCGCGGCGGTATTCAAAATGAATGCGGAAAAGCATGATCTCTTCTTTACTGAATCAGAAATTAAGGAGATCCTGAGCCCGGTAAGTGCACTTAAACCATATGAAGATGTGGTTCCCGCCTTAAAAAAGCTTAAGTCTGAAGGTATTCAACTGGTTGCTTTCAGTAACGGAAAACCCGAAGTGCTTCAGGATCAGTTGGAATTTGCAGAAATTGATCATTTTTTTTCCAGGATCCTGAGTGTCGAAGCCTGTAAAAAATATAAGCCGCATCCTAAGGCCTACAAATATGCCTTGAAAGAAATGAACTGTTCAGCCTCTGACGCCATGATGGTAGCAGCCCATGGATGGGATATAGCCGGTGCCCAGGAGGTGGGCATGAGAACCGCTTTTGTGGAACGGCCCGGAAAGAACCTGTATCCTTTAGCTTCTGCTCCAGATTTAAGACTAAAAAAATTAACCGGCCTGGCTGAGGTTTTCAGCAAGACCGGTTACTAGCATTACGCTAACCTTATCCTTATTAGAAATCGAAGTTGAAAGTGAAGTTTAGCCTTCCACCTTCATCTCCTACATAATATCCAAGATTTCCTGTAAATGCGCGGAAGGTATTTATAAATATGGATCCGCCATAATCTGTATGCCATTGATCAGAGTTGTCATTTTCTTCCCATACCCTACCATAATCGAAACCTGCGCTCAATCCAATAGCCATTGGAATAAAGTTGGTTTTAAATCTGATTATGCCTGATCTAAGATCGATATTCTGAAAGAAGGAATATTTACCATTGAACCGATCATTTCGATATGCTCTCAAACTGTTCTTGCCTCCGCCTCCCAGCGTGGCACCGTGGTAGAACTCATAATCATCGCCAATAATGGCAGCACCGCCAACTTTAGTGGCAATAGCAGCAATTCCGCTTGGGTGCAGAGGATAGTCCACGCTTAATATAGGATTCACATATCCAAATTTGTTGATCCCCCCGTCTATATTGGACCTGTAACCTGCGGTAAGGTCAAGCTCCATTCCCTGACTTGGAAAAGCCGGATTATTCTTGTTATAATAATTGTAGTTAACATCTCCTCCTGCATATATCTGGCTATCGAATACATCATTGGCTGGAGAGAAAACTTCGGTGATATACCTGTCTTCATCATAAGCGATCTTAAAGGATTCCACTATAGGCTTAAAAGTGAAGCTAACCATGTCATTTTTACGGTAGATCAGTGATGGTGCGAAACGCCACTGCTCTATTCTAACACGGTTATAATCTTTAGAGTTCTCATCGGGATCATATTCAGTGTCGTTTCCCGTTCCGAAGTAGTTTATCACAAATTTGGGGTTGGAATAATAGGCATTAATTCCCAGGTTCCATTTATAAAAGATATGTGCAAATTCCCCTGTATATCCAATATCGAAACCTTTTGTGGCGAAATAGTAACTGGAAGTAATATTGTGTCTTGCGGTAAACGGATTTCTTACGAGCCCATTAATTGTATAAGTATTACTTACACCTAGACTAAAACCCTGGTCTGAATTAAAATTAGCGCTTGGCATGAATGTGTATTGCCTGATCTTTTTCTTCACCGGGTCATAATTGTTAATGTCATAAGAATCTACCAGCATCTTGCGAGCCCCGGGAGTTTTAATGGTATTTTTCTTGCTTTTATAATCGTAAAGTTTAGCCCTTCTTTTGTTCTGAAAATCATAAATGTCGTTTTCCTCACCTCCCAGGACCTTTAATGGAACCAGCGAATTTCCATCTCCCTCTATCCTGAATTCGTCGTCCCCGTCCAGTCCATACACCCATATTTCGCGGGTTATATCAGAATTATAAGTTTTTTCGGCCAGGACTTCATCGTCCTCACCATTCAGTTGGATCGTAGTAATTCCATTCGGTTTCCGGGTGATAAGGAACTTATCATCTTCATCGGTACCAATAAATACATCAAACTCCTCCAGATGTTCATAATAATCTCTGGCGATCCTTTCCATATTACCCCTTCTGGCCTTCAGGTTAGACTTGATTTCAGCCACATAAGCATCGTTCTCTATTCCTTCTGGCAATACAGCAAAAGCTTCTTCTATCACATCATCTGTAATATTTTCCTGGATAAAACTCACCTGTGCTTTCCAGTCTTCCCAGTCAGCATTTCTAATGAAAGCCTTATCCATTGGATAACCGGCGACATTGAACCATTTAGGACGGTTTATCATTTCATCATAAGTCTGCATAGCCCTGAACTGAGGAAAACCTAATTTCAGGAATGCTAGGGCCAGCCCGTCAAATTTTGAAAAAACCTGGTCGCGGTCTTTTGCGATAGGAACATATTTTTTCTTTCCGTCTTCCTGCTCAAATTCGGCCCATTCATATTGCCCCTCATGCCTGTCCCAATCTCCCATAAGCATGTCTAATAACCTTGCCCTAATGAACATGTCTTCGTCTACATAAACATCCTTGGTTTCCCTTATCTCAAGGAATAGATCTGCTGTATTGAGAATATCATCCGCATTACCGAAAATTTCGAGATCCTTGTTCTCGCCGCCTACATGGGCTTCAAACATATAAAGCTCACCACCATGTTCCAGGTTATGGATGCCAAGGGCTTCCTGTTTAGGAACATAATAAAGCTCTGAATTTGGATGGTATATATCCACAGCGTCCATAAGTCTGCCGGCAGGAAAGGTTCCGTAAGGGAAAGCGGTGGTGTAGAAGTCCTTTACATAACGCTCGGCCACTGTATTATCCAGCAGGTCTTCTATATAATGTGTGGTAACCACGGTACTTTGTAAAAATCTTATCGCACTTTTCTTAAGCGCCCTTAAAGTATATTCATGGTCTTCTTCGTCCTTGAAATCAAGGGTTCTTGACTGGTGTCCCCCTCCGGCAGCAAGTACTTTTAGCCCTCCTTTTATTGTATCAAGGTAGAGTACGGGAAATTCGAATTTTTCGCTGTAAAGAGGTCTGTAGTGTTCCCCCCAGATTGCCTTGTACAGCCAGTCTTTATCGGTTTCCTCTTCTGTGTACACCGATGAGATCGCTGTTGGACCCATTTTTTCTTCCGGCCAGCTTACATCTTCAAGTTTTGGCCGCTCCCTTGTTATTTGTGTGGTGAAGATCTCCTGTGAACCTGTTGGAGTAACTTTAAATAATTCCACATTGGAACTACCGTCCTTATAAATATTCATTTTTCCGTATCCCAGTTCATAAGATGCGAAGTGACCCTCATCCTTTTCGGGCCTTGCTTTTTCAAAATCTTCAGTTACTCCGCTTATAATCTGTTCTATACCGTCATCCTGGACGAACTGCAGATTCCTATCATGGCCCGAAAGGAATATGACATCAGTGTACTGGCTGGCCAGTGTTTCCAGGGTTCCCATGAGTTCCTGAAGTTGTGGATTTCTGACCGACTGGGTACTGGCACCGATAATTTTTTCGAAGAAACCAAGCTTTGTCTGCGTCAATACCGGATGGTGAACCGCTACAAGGATCGTTTTATTCTGGTTGTCCTCCAGTTCATCGTCAAACTCTTCTCTGAACTGTGCCCGGGTTTTAAGATCACATTTATTGTTGATGTACGGGTGATCATCCCAGTCTTCAATATACCATTGGGAATCAACCATTATAAGATAAACATCGTCAGATAGATCTTCTCCTTCTATGGGACAGCCATCATTTGGCCAGAACTTTCCGCGGCTGTTATCCTGGAGGAATGATTCAAGATCATCGATATTATCGGGGGCATCCTCCTGCCATTCATTCACGCCAGGTGTGAAAATCACCCTGCCCTTAAAATCCTTGATATGGGACAAGAGATTCTCTTCCAGGTATGCCTGAGATTGTTCCCTACCATCATCTTTGTTCGGGTAACCTTTTTCTGGAACCAGATTACCAATGATCACGAGACTGGACGAATCCTCTTTTTTGGAAGCCTCCACTATCTGCTGTAAAAGCAGCTGATTATTATTATTGCTTCTAATCCCGGTATTTGCAGTGAAATATACCGAATGGACCACCTCCTTATTTCCCTGAGCGGAATTCTGGCCGCTAACAGTACATACCGATAGTATCAAAAATACTGGTAAAAAAAGAAGCTTATTAAATGAAAAGGTGTAGTGTAGTAGTTTATCGATTCTGTTCATATAAAGATCAGATTGTTTGAATTTTAGTTTAATTCCAAAAAATGGGATGCTAACTTTCAAAAAAATTCAATATTCTTAGGATGACATAGGTCTTTATAATACTTTAACACCCAAGCCTAAAAGTTTTACTAATAAATTAAAGTCTGAAATCTTATTAATTTTTGGCTTTTTTTGTCATTCATGCCTAACTTTCGCCTTACTAATTTGAGATGTTTTTTGAGTAGGAAACTTTTT
>JAWWBH010000148.1:0-7318 GCA_033721075.1 Christiangramia sp. | reverse complement strand
GTAGATACCAAGCTCGGCAATCTTACGTGAAAGTACCGTTGTCGCATCAAGGTGAGCGAAAGTCGTTGCCGGCGCAGGGTCGGTCAAGTCATCCGCAGGTACATAAACTGCCTGTACAGAAGTAATAGATCCATTCTTAGTAGAAGTAATACGTTCCTGCATCGCACCCATTTCGGTTGCAAGTGTTGGCTGATAACCTACTGCAGAAGGCATACGTCCAAGAAGTGCAGACACCTCAGAACCTGCCTGGGTAAAACGGAAAATGTTATCCACGAAGAAAAGAACGTCTTTCCCCTGACCTTCTCCGGCTCCGTCACGGAAAAATTCCGCGATAGTAAGACCAGAAAGAGCCACACGGGCACGTGCCCCAGGAGGTTCGTTCATCTGTCCGAAAACGAAAGTCGCTTTCGATTCCTTCATTACCTTTTTATCAACTTTCTGAAGATCCCATCCACCTTCTTCCATTGAGTGCATGAAATCATCTCCGTATTTTATAATTCCGGATTCCAACATCTCTCTTAGAAGGTCGTTACCTTCACGAGTACGCTCACCAACTCCTGCAAATACAGAAAGTCCACCGTGACCTTTCGCGATGTTGTTAATCAATTCCTGAATAAGTACTGTCTTACCAACTCCGGCACCACCAAAAAGACCAATCTTACCTCCTTTAGCATAAGGCTCAATAAGGTCGATTACTTTAATCCCGGTGAAAAGCACTTCAGTAGACACAGATAAATCCTCAAATTTTGGTGCTTCACGGTGTATTGGAAGTCCATTTTCTCCAGCTTTAGGAAGATTTCCTAATCCATCGATCGCATCCCCCACTACGTTGAATAATCGCCCGTAAATATCTTTACCAATTGGCATTTGAATAGGGTTTCCGGTAGCAAGAACCTCAACTCCACGGCTAAGACCGTCGGTAGAATCCATAGAAATTGTTCTTACAACATCCTCACCAATGTGCGACTGCACCTCAAGGACTAAAGTAGAACCATCTTTTCTGGTAATTTCCAAAGAATCGTAGATCTTTGGCAGTTCAGCATTTTCTGAGTCGAACACTACGTCAACTACAGGACCAATAATCTGGGCAACTTTACCTGTGACTTTAGACATTTATCTAATTCTTTAATTTTTAATATGTAAAATTCAAAAACCTATTTCCCTGATTTGAAATTTCCTAAAAAAGAAACAGGTCATTTTCAGGCTGCAAAGATAAATTTTTCTCGCAAAAATCATATCGAAATTTTGAGAACTTTTGATTGTTTCCCAATTGAGCTAAAAACCTGATTTAAAAGCATTCAAATTTACATACCTGACTGAGCTAAAATCAAAAAGCCTTCCTGAAAAGACCAGGAAGGCTGTCTATATTAATCAACTTTACGTTCTATTCCACAGTAACCGATTTTGCCAGGTTTCTTGGCTGATCAACGTTCTTACCGAGCATAACTGCAATATGATAAGAAAGCAACTGCAAAGGAATTGTAGTTAAAAGAGGAGTTAGAGATTCTATGGTTTCGGGAACCTCAATCACATAATCTGCAAGTTCTCTAACCTCTTCATCTCCTTTAGTAACCACCGCAATGATCTTTCCTTTTCTTGATTTGATCTCCTGGATGTTACTAACCACCTTCTCATAATGCCCTTTTTTGGTAGCAATCACCACTACCGGCATTTGTTCATCGATAAGGGCAATAGGCCCGTGCTTCATTTCAGCAGCAGGATAACCCTCGGCATGAATGTAAGAGATCTCCTTTAATTTTAATGCACCTTCCAGTGCAACCGGGAAGTTATATCCTCGTCCTAAATAAAGACAGTTTGGAGCATACCTATATTTGTATGCGATCTCCTGGATAAGCTCATCAGATTTCAAGGCTTGCTTTACCTTTTCAGGAATCCTTTCCATTTCCTGCAGATGGAACTGGAAGTCACTCTGCGAAATGGTTCCCTTGAATTTACCAAGTTTTAATGCCATAAGGGTCAGAACAGTGATCTGAGTTGTGAAGGCCTTGGTTGAAGCAACACCAATTTCAGGTCCTGCGTGTGTATATGCTCCTGCATGCGTTTCTCGTGAAATAGAGGAACCTACCACATTACAAACCCCAAAGGCAAACGCCCCTTTTTCCTTGGCAAGCTTTATGGCGGCCATGGTATCAGCAGTCTCACCACTCTGTGAGATCGCGATCACCACATCATTTTCGGTAATAACCGGGTTCCTGTATCTGAATTCTGAGGCATATTCAACCTCTACCGGGATCCTTGCAATATCTTCAAAAATATATTCAGCAACCAGTCCTGCATGCCATGAAGTTCCACATGCGACAATTATAATACGCTTCGCATTCGCGATGCGCTCCATATTATCGTCTACCCCGGCCATTCTTATGATTCCTTTATCGGCCAGCATCCTACCACGATAGGTATCGCTGATGGCATTTGGCTGCTCGTGGATCTCCTTAAGCATGAAATGTTCATAGCCTCCCTTTTCGATCTGCTCAAGATTCAACTGGAGCTCCTGCACATAAGGATCTACAAGTGAGTCGTCTTTGATCTTTCTAACCTTAACCTCCTTATGCCTCCTAACAACGGCCATTTCACCATCTTCAAGATAGATCGCATTGTTTGTAAATTCAATAAAAGGAGATGCATCAGAAGCCACGAAGAACTCATCCTCGCCCACTCCAATAGCCAAAGGACTTCCCAGCCTGGCTACTACAATTTCGTCTGGCTTTGTTTTATTGAAAACTGCGATCGCATAAGCACCCACAGTTTGATTTAATGCAATTTGAACAGCTTTTCCAAGCTTAACACCTTCTTTCTTGATAACATCTTCAATAAGATTTACAAGAACTTCTGTATCTGTATCACTTTTAAAGGTATAGCCTCTTTTCTTCAACTCTTTTTTTAGGGCATCATAATTCTCAATAATACCATTATGTATTATTACCAGATCACCTGAATTAGAATAATGAGGATGGGAGTTTACATCATTAGGCTCCCCGTGAGTAGCCCATCTTGTATGCCCAATCCCAACAGTACCGTTAGTAGAAATTTCACTTTCCAACCGGGCCTTCAGATCAGCTACCTTCCCCTTGGTCTTACTCATTTTAAGGTCAGTACCATCAAACAACGCGATGCCGGCACTGTCATATCCCCTGTACTCCAGTCTCTGCAGACCCTTCAAAACTATGGGATACGCTTCCCTGTGTCCTATATATCCAACAATTCCACACATAATTCCTTCTTTTTAATAGTCGGTATAATAAATTCTTAATTTAAGTCTTTTTTCTTCATTCGCTGCCTCATCCCCATAAAGAACCGTGCCAAACGGATTTTGAGTGGAAGATCGAGGCACTCTTTCTACTCCCTCAACTTCCCTTACCGCAGAGAGTACAGGGTCATTAATATTACCAGTTACTACAAGACCAAGTTTTACATTTTCGAGATCTTCACTTATTATATTAGCAATATGCTGAGTGATTCTTATCTTATAGAAAACCCCATTCTCATCTTCATCCCTTTCCAGCTGGGATGAAAAATCTGTTCTGGATACCAATGGAAGATTCTCGTTTACAGTTGGATCATTTTGATAATCAACAAGGATTCTGTTATTCTCAATATCATAAAGGAATAGTCTCTCCGGTTCCACAGCGCCGTTCAATTGATCCTGGTTTACATAAAAAATAAGATTCGCCTCATTGATCAGCCAGTTATTCTCTTTTAATTCTTCAAGCGAAGATTCATCAGGAAAAAGATCAATAACGGCCATACTTCCTTCCTGGGATTTAAGGTATAGATTTTCCGATCCCTCTTCAGAGGACTGGTCTGCGATAGCCTGCAATACACTCCCCGGAAATTCTCCCGTATAAGTATTGAACTTATTAGCTCCTGCTATATTCAGATTAAGGCTGCCCCTTTTTTGAACCGTTTCATCTTCTTCCTCCACATCACGGGTGTAATAAAGAGTGATCCTCGCATTCTGGTCAGAAAGGTTGAAAAGGATCTGGCTGCCTTCTGTCTCATTAGGCTCAGCCTTAATAAGCAGACTTCTAAGGTAATTTTTAAAGTTATTATTGTTCAGCAGCTCATCAGAACCCTCCTTATCGATGATTTTTTGTTTAAAATAATCTACCGGTAATTTCACATAAAGTGCCGGAACATTCGCAATGGTATCACTTTCACCAGACCCATCCACTTCGTAGGTAACATAGGGATCTGAAGATGGTTTAAAATTTTCATCTACATACAGGGGCTCGCCCAAAATATTCTCCTCAACTTCAGGTTGCTGATCTGAATAATATTTCTGTCTTTCTTCAAATCCTGCATTTGGATCGAGATCGTTCAGGAAATAGGAGGTCTCATAAATAGAAAGCCTGAAAGTACCTTCACCATAAACCGAATCCAACACGTATTCAACATCCTGTTCTGAAGTTGAAGTCTCATCTTCAGTAGAAAAATATGGTATTCGCAAAATGACACTGTCCAGGACTACGTTATCCCCAAAACTGGGATCGGATGTTGCAAGGCTTAACTGGGTTACTATACTGGCAGTACTCTCTCCGTAGACCGGATTTTTATTAACGCCAAGAAAATAATTAGTAAGGTTATTGGTTTGAATGGAGTTGATTTTCCTGGAATAGGCATTAACATCAAACTCTCTCAATTCTACATCGGTAGGATTATTTATAATCTCTCCCCCAATATCCGTGTAATCTTCATCACATCCTACAAAAGCGAAAACAACAACCAGAATGGTTGTTATTTGGAACAATCTGTTTAATTTCATTTAATGCTTTTACTTACTATTCAGACAATACTTTAGTTGTGTAAAAATCCTGATAAGCCTGGGAAAAATTTTCTTTTTCAGTATATGGAAGAACCGGTTTATCCAATTTATCTAAATATTTCTTCAATTCATCAGGCACATCATCACCGCCAATCACCACTGCGTCAGAGTTATCCACAGCAGTTTTTAAAAGATTGACAAAATTAGGACTTTTTAAATGTTTTACATTGGAATTTTCCAACCCGTCAAATAAAACTTTCTTATGCATGGTATTATCTAACGTTCCTTCAAAACTTTGATTGTAAACCGAGGTGACTATTTTTGAATCTTTAAAAAGAGGTTCATTTCCATAATAATTCCTCAAATACAAAGGCAGCAGGGAAGATAACCAGCCATGCACATGAATAATATCAGGAGACCAGTTGAGCTTTTTAACGGTTTCTATCACTCCTTTAGCAAAGAAAATGGCTCGTTCATCATTATCCGGAAAGAGGTTCCCATCCTCATCGGTCAAAGTTGCCTTTCTCTTGAAATAATCTTCATTATCTATAAAATATACCTGCATTCTTTCCTTGGGTATGGAGGCTACTTTTATAATAAGTGGCATATCAAGGTCGTTGATCACCAGGTTCATCCCTGAAAGTCTTATCACTTCATGTAGCTGATGCCTTCTTTCATTGATGTTCCCAAACCTTGGCATAAAGATCCTTATTTGCCCTCCAAGGTTATTAACCATTTTAGCAGCTTCAAAAGAGGTTGATGAGATGTCGGTTTCAGGTAAGTAGGGTATAACTTCAGATGAGACGTATAATACTCTCTTATCTTTCATAAATTCTTTGCTTTAGTTGCGTTTCCGAATAAAAAACACGCAAAATTACAAAATTTTATGCAGATTGCCAGAGATATATTAAGTTTGCACGCTGTTAATTTTATAATAAAATGCAGGTTTTTAGGGAGAAGGACGCATTAAAAAAAGCAATTCAGAAGGCTAAATCTGAAGGACTAAGCATCGGTTTGGTCCCCACGATGGGAGCTCTGCATGAAGGCCATCTCTCTTTGGTGGAAAATGCGGTGAAGGAAACCAATCAGGTAATCGTGAGCATTTTTGTGAATCCTACCCAGTTTAATAATCCTGCCGACCTCGAAAAATACCCTCGAACCCCGGAAAAGGATCTTAGACTCCTGGAAGGTGTTTTTGAAGATCTGTGGGTTTTTACTCCAGCCGAAAACGAATTATATGGTGAGAATATACTTTCTGAAAATTTTGATTTCGACGGATTGGAGTCGGTAATGGAAGGAAAGTACAGAAACGGACATTTTGACGGTGTTGGAACCGTTGTAAAGCGTCTTTTTGAGATCATTGAACCAGATAAAGCTTTCTTTGGCGAAAAGGATTTTCAGCAACTCCAGATAATCAGAAAATTAACCGAAAAGACAGGCTTGCCGGTCGAGATCGTAGGCTGCCCTATCCTGAGGGAAGATTCGGGGCTTGCAAGGTCCTCAAGGAATGAACGTCTAAGTAGCCAAAACCGTGAAAAGGCGGCTTTTATATACGAAACCCTTAAGGATGTAAAAGCCTTATTTGGCACAAAAAGTGCTCGATATATAACGGATTGGGTTGAAGAAAGATTTGAAAAACACCCGTTTTTAAAACTGGAATATTTTGAGATCGCAGATTCCCGAACACTTAAAAAGATAAACGAAAAACGAAAAGGAAGCCAATACAGGGCTTTTATCGCTGCTTATGCAGATGATATAAGACTGATTGATAATATTGCCCTCGATAACTAATTTAAAACATGCAGGTTCACGTAGTAAAATCAAAAATTCACCGGGTAAAAGTAACAGGTGCCGATTTAAACTATATTGGAAGCGTTACCATAGATGAGGATCTTATGGAAGCCGCCAACATTATTGAAGGAGAAAAGGTCCAGATCGTAAACAATAACAATGGAGAAAGGCTGGAAACCTATGTTATCCCAGGCCCAAGAAATTCCGGTGAAATAACCCTTAATGGAGCGGCAGCCAGAAAAGTTGCTAAAGGTGATATACTTATTATCATCGCCTACGGAATAATGGAACTTGAAGAAGCCAAAAATTTCAAGCCGGCACTTGTCTTTCCAGACGAAGAAACCAATTTACTGAGGTAAAATTAATTTGTGAATAAAAAACTAACCAGGATATTAAAGATAGGTATTCCCCTTTTATTGGGGATTTTTTTGATCTGGTACTCCCTGGAAAGTTCCAGCCCCCAGGAAAGAGAAGCGCTGTGGCAAAGTATTCTTGAAGCTAACAAATTCTGGATACTTGTGTCCTTTCTCACTGGCACCCTATCTCATATCTCAAGGGCTTATCGATGGAAGTATATGCTGGAACCAATGGGATACGCTTCTTCCCTTTCCAACAGATTCATGGCTGTAATGGCAGCCTATCTGGCTAATTATGGAATTCCAAGATCGGGGGAGGTCTTAAGGGCAGTTAGTCTTACAACTTATGAAAACATACCTTTTGAAAAAGGTTTTGGTACAATTATAT
>JAWWBH010000147.1:0-7349 GCA_033721075.1 Christiangramia sp. | reverse complement strand
TCCGAACCTAACAGGTATAAAACCTTCAGGCGTATCTACCGGCACATCGTTGCGCTGTACATTTTCAAAGTAATCCTGAACAATATCTATAGTGCTTTGGGTATTGTCAAAAGCAGCCGCAGGTAACAGGGTTACCGGTTGTTTTAAATAATTCTGGTAATCCACACTTCCATTGATCTGAGGTAGCCCCTGGGCGATGATCTCCCATTTTTGCTGTAGTGCGATATCCACATCTTTCTGGGCTATCTGTGACCTGTAATTGTTCTCAATTCCAAATTCAATGGCTTCCTGCAGGGAGAAAGAATAAGTTTTCAAACTGTCATTTACCTGTGCGAACGTGGTTAGGAAGCCACCAAGTAAAAAGATCAGGATGCTGATGTTTAGTTTATTCATGATTAATTAAAAGTTCTTCCAGTTTTTGAATTCCTTTATCTGTACAAATTGCCCTTAAGTGGTACTCCATTAGCTGTTCCATGAGATAGATCTTGGGATAGTCTTCAGGCGGAAACAGATTGGGATCCTTAATGTTCTGCATCGCTTTAAAGTATATCTTGCTAATAAAATCTATGGGAATATCTTTACGATAGCAGCCTGCCTTTATTCCTCTTTCAAGGTTTCCCCTAACACAAGATTCCATAAGTTCGAACTGCTTTGAGGTCAATTCCTCATAAATCTTCGGATAGTATTTTTGAAGCTGATATTGCGGGGATGATTTTTCATCCTTAAGCCGATGCATTACAAACTTTTTGATCTCAAAGTTCTCTTCCAGGGGATCGTTCTCGATAGCCCTTATCTCATTGATTCCATTCTGAATGGTTTGAAAAATATGAGTGGCAGCAGCGTGAACCAGTTTTGTTTTGGTTGGATAATGGTTATAAATCGTTTTTTTGGACATGCCTAATCTCTCGGCAATATCATCCATGGTAACGCTCTTAAAGCCATAATCCAGGAACATTTCTGCAGCGGTATTTAAAATTTTCTCTTCCAAGTCGGCTAAATTTTGCCGCAAATTTATGCCTAGGAAACTTTAAAAACAAAAAAAGTTTCCAAAGTTTAAAATTATTTAACACTTGCTTAAAATTTGAAAAACTTCCAATTATGGTATTTTAGCGGAAAATTTTTGACCTCATGCTATCGATTTCCGAGTATAGAGAAGCTGTTACAGAATATTTACACCAAAAGATAAAGGTGAAGGAGCCTGCCAATCTATACGAGCCAATGCTTTATATCCTTGAACAGGGGGGGAAACGACTAAGGCCCGTACTTGTTCTTATGGCTACAGAGATCTTTGAAGGGAATTACAAAAAGGCGCTGGATGCTGCCCTTGCGATTGAAGTCTTCCATAATTTTTCCCTGGTGCATGACGATATTATGGACGATGCTCCCTTACGAAGAGGAAAGGAGACGGTTCATGAGAAATGGGATATAAATACCGGGATACTTTCTGGCGATGCGATGCTGATAAATGCCTACCAGCTTTTCGAAAGCTATGAAGGAGACACCTTTAAAGAACTATCCACACTTTTCACAAAGACCGCTATTCAGGTTTGTGAGGGCCAGCAGTATGACATCGACTTTGAGACTCGCGACAATGTAAGTATCGAGGATTATCTTTTAATGATCGAATATAAAACGGCTGTGCTGGTAGGGGCTTCCCTGGAAATGGGGGCTATTGTGGCTGGAACTTCAAAAGAATGCAAAGAGGCGATATACCAGTATGGAAGATTGTTGGGAATCGCATTCCAGCTTCAGGACGATTACCTGGATGCATTTGGCGACCCTGATACTTTCGGGAAACAGCCGGGGGGAGACATCATTGAAAATAAAAAAACCTTTTTGTATTTAAAAACCCTGGAGCTGGCAGAGAGGAGTGAAGCTTTACAACTTGAACATTTGTATTCCATAAGTCCCGCAGAGAACTCCGGAAAGATTGAGTCTGTAAAAGCCCTTTTTGAAAGTAGTGGCGCAGCTGAACTTACCCGAAAGGAAATAGAAAACTATACCGATAAGGCCTTCAGAGTCCTGGATATGATAGAACTGCCCGAAGCCAGAAAGGAGCCTCTGCGCAAATTCGGGAAGATGCTTATGGACCGACAGGTTTGATTTTCTTCAAAATATTTACTTGTTTATAAAGGAATTGGCATTAAAAGTGTCATTTATTGTCATTGTTAAAATTCCTATAATCCAATAGATAATTATCATAAAGCCTGCAAGCTGTTTTTTTTAAAAATTGTATTTTTGCTATGTTTTTAAAACAAAAGAAACATTTGTTTCAATTTTATGGATAGATTTTCATTTCTAAATGCTGCTCATACTGCATATTTCGCAGAACTTTACGATCAATATTTGAAACATCCTGACAGTGTAGAGCCCAGTTGGAGGGCTTTTTTTCAAGGATTTGACTTCGGAATGCAACAAAATGGCGTTTCTGATGAAGTATTGGCCGAAGCCCCTGTTGAAATATCTGAAGGAGAGATACCGGCACATGTTATTAAGGAGTTTCAGGTAATCCGCCTTATCGATGGCTACCGAACACGAGGGCATTTGTTTACCAAAACCAATCCCGTACGGGAAAGAAGAAAATATACACCCACACTTGCTATTTCCAATTTTGGACTTGAGGAAAGTGACCTGGATACCACCTTTAATGCAGGTGATGTTCTTGGCATAGGCCCTAGTACTTTGAAGGAGATTATAAGGCACCTTGAGAACGTATACTGTGATTCTATTGGTATTGAGTACATGTACATTCGAAAGCCTGAGGAGATAGAGTGGATACAAAGCAAGCTGAATTTAAACGAAAATCATCCCGATTTTGATGAGGACCGCAAAAAGCAGATCCTCAAAAAGCTTAATGAAGCGGTTTCTTTTGAATCCTTCCTCCACACGAAATATGTAGGGCAAAAGCGTTTCTCACTGGAAGGTGGGGAGAGCCTTATTCCCGCTCTTGACGCCCTAATTGAAAAAGCGGCAGAGTTTGGAGTGAAAGACTTCGTCATGGGAATGGCCCACCGCGGGAGATTGAATACACTTACCAATATCTTTGGAAAGAGTGCGAAAGATATCTTCAGCGAATTTGACGGGAAGGATTATGAGCAGGATATTTTTGACGGCGATGTAAAATATCACCTTGGCTGGACTTCCTGCCGTACTACCGATAATGGAAAAGAAATTAATATCAATATTGCTCCCAATCCTTCACACCTAGAGACCGTAGGGTCGGTGGTTGAAGGTATAGCACGCGCAAAACAGGATCGTCGTTATAAAGGCGATAATTCCAAGGTACTTCCAATTCTAGTTCATGGTGATGCAGCAATTGCAGGCCAGGGTGTGGTGTATGAAATAATACAGATGGCCCAGCTGGAAGGCTACCAAACCGGTGGAACCATTCATATTGTGGTAAATAACCAGATAGGTTTTACCACCAATTATCTTGACGCGAGAAGTTCAACTTACTGTACCGATGTTGGGAAAGTAACCCTTTCTCCTGTGCTTCATGTCAATGCAGATGATGCAGAGGCTGTGGTTCACGCTATACTTTTTGCCCTGGATTTCAGAATGAAATTCAGGAGAGACGTGTTCATTGATCTGCTCGGATACAGAAAATACGGGCACAATGAAGGGGATGAGCCAAGGTTCACCCAGCCTAAATTATATAAGGCCATTGCCAAACATGAAAATGCACGTGATATCTATTTTGAGAAACTCAAGAAAGCGGGAGTTGTAGATGATGAATACCTTAAGAAGCTTGAAGAAACCTATAAGGCAGCATTAGAGGAAAAACTGGAGGATTCCAGAAAAGAAGAGACCACCCGAATCACCCCTTTTATGCAGGATGAATGGGAAGGCTTTGAGAATGTGCAGGAAGATGAGATGATGAAAGAGGTAGATACCACTTTTCCTATTGAAAAACTGGATAAGGTGGCCGAAGCCATTTCGAAATTGCCTGAGGGAAAGAAGTTTATGAGGAAGATCACAAAGATCATAGACGGCAGGAAAAAAATGTATTTTGAGGATAATAAGCTGGACTGGTCTATGGCCGAACACCTGGCTTATGGCTCTTTAATGGCCGAAGGTTATAATATAAGGATTAGCGGGCAGGACGTGGAACGAGGCACATTCTCGCATCGTCATGCCGTGGTAAAGGTAGAAGACAGTGAAGAAGAGATTATTCTTCATAACAATATAGAAGACAGGGACGGAGATTTCTTCATTTATAACTCTCTGCTCTCTGAGTATGGAGTTGTTGGATTTGACTATGGATATGCCATGGCGAGTCCTACCACCCTTGCTATCTGGGAGGCCCAGTTTGGTGATTTTGTGAACGGAGCACAGATCATGATAGATCAGTATGTTTCTGCCGCAGAAGACAAATGGAAATTGCAGAATGGCCTGGTGATGTTACTGCCTCATGGATATGAGGGTCAGGGAGCCGAGCACTCTTCAGGTAGAATGGAGCGTTTCCTTCAGCTTTGTGCTAAGGATAATATGTATGTGGCCGATATTTCGACCCCGGCCAATATGTTTCACATTCTGAGAAGGCAAATGAAGGCGAAATATAGAAAACCCCTTATCATTTTCACTCCCAAGAGTTTGTTACGTCATCCAAAAGTGATCTCTACCAAAGAAGAGTTTGCCAATGGAAGTTTTCAGCCGGTATTAGATGATCCTGATGCAAGTGTGGATAAGGTTAAAAGCCTTGTATTCTGTACAGGTAAATTCTATTATGACCTTTTAAAGCATAGGGAAGAGAACGAAAGGGAATATGTCGCCCTGGTACGGGTAGAACAGTTATTCCCGCTTCCTACATCGAAGATGAAAGAATTGATGGAGAAGTACAGCAATGCAGATGATATTGTATGGGCGCAGGAAGAACCAAGAAATATGGGAGCCTATGGACATTTGCTATTGCATTTTCCTGAATCCCGTAACTTCAGGGTTTGTAGCCGTAAGTTTTACGGATCTCCGGCTGCCGGTAGTGCCGTTCGATTTAAGAATCGTCACGACCGTGTTATCGCCAGCGTTTTCGATAAAGATCTGAACGAAGAAGAAAATAATTAAGAACCAACGATTTCCTGAAATTCAGGAACCAAAATAAAAACGAGAATAATCATGGCCTTAGAAATGAAAGTTCCTTCACCCGGGGAATCCATCACTGAAGTTGAAATAGCACAGTGGTTGGTAGAAGACGGGGATTATGTAGAAAAAGATCAGGCGATTGCCGAGGTAGACAGCGATAAAGCAACGCTGGAACTTCCCGCTGAAGCCAGTGGTATTATTACCCTGAAAGCCGAAGAAGGTGATGTGGTGGAAGTTGGTGAGGTAGTTTGTCTTATCGATACCGAAGCTGAAAAGCCCGGGGATAGTGGAGAGGATAAACCCGCAGAAAAGGAAGAAAAAGAACGCCAGGAAGCCAAAGAAGATAAAAAAGACAGTGATAAAGCTGAGCCAAAGACTGAGACTCCTTCAAAATCCAGTACTCCAGGCCAGAAACAGGATACGTATGCGACAGGAAGTCCTTCTCCTGCTGCGAAAAAGATACTTGACGAAAAAGGAATAGACCCAAAAGAAGTGAAAGGTTCGGGTAAAGACGGCCGTATCACCAAGGAAGACGCAGTTGATGCCAAAGCTTCTATGGGAACTCCGGGAACCGGTAAACGTGGTGAGTCGCGTAAGAAAATGTCCATGTTCCGCCGAAAGCTTTCTGAAAGACTGGTAAGTGCCAAGAATGATACAGCGATGCTTACTACTTTTAATGAAGTGGATATGTCGCCAATCTTTACCTTGCGTAAAAAGTATAAGGAAGAATTCAAGGAAAAACATGGCGTTAGTCTTGGATTCATGTCTTTCTTCACCCTTGCCTGTGTGCGTGCGCTTGACGAATTCCCTGCAGTTAACTCCATGATAGATGGGAAAGAAGTGGTAAGTTTTGATTATAAGGATATCAGTATTGCGGTTTCAGGGCCAAAAGGTCTTACGGTACCGGTAATAAGGAATGCTGAAAATCTAAGCTTCCGCGGAGTAGAGGAGGAAGTGAAGCGTCTTGCCCTGAGAGCTCGTGACGGACAGATCACAGTAGACGAAATGACCGGAGGTACCTTTACCATTACAAATGGGGGAGTATTCGGGTCCATGCTTTCAACACCCATTATCAATCCGCCCCAGAGTGCCATCCTTGGGATGCATAATATAGTGGAGAGACCAGTGGCTATAGACGGGCATGTAGAGATTAGGCCTATTATGTATGTGGCCCTGTCTTACGATCACAGGATCATTGATGGAAGGGAATCTGTAGGATTCCTTGTGGCTGTTAAGGAAGCTCTTGAAAATCCTGAGGAATTACTAATGGATAATGATGTGAAAAGAGCTCTTGAATTATAGAGATCGGAATAATAAATGAATAAAAAAGGTCCCGCCGCGGGACCTTTTTTATTTCTAACAAAATTAAAACAAAACTAACAAACGAACAACGTTCAAAATCAAAGCTCCTACCACCAGGATGGCTAGGATTAAAAAGAAGAGTTGAGATAGGAGCTTGTCTTTGATGATGTATGAATTATTGTAACCATTCAAATCTATCAATTAAAAACAGGCGGGTCAACGGGGAAATTTCCCCTTATTTAAGATAGAGGGCTTTGTTCTTGTAATCTATAATGGCCTTTCCCTTTTTCAGAATGTCGGCCCCAATGATCCCGTGCACTCTTTCGGCTTTATGATTTATGAGGGCTTCATTCACATGTTTAAGGTCAAATAGCACCAGGTCTGTTTTCTTCTTTTTCCAGCCTTTTATTTCTATCCGGTTCTTCTGGGAGATCTGGGTAAGCATATTGGTAGCTCCTGCTCCGGCAGCCTTAATGTCGCTATCTTCAGATAAAAGTTCAAAATGCTCTACGGCATCCAGGCCAACACAGGTGCTGGAGGCTCCTGTATCCAGTATAAAATTCCCTTCAATATTATTGATCCTGGCAACCAGTTCGAGGTGGTTAGTTTTGGTATACTTTAATTTGATGCGGTGATATCCCTTCTCCTTCAAAAGCTTTTTCAAAGACATTACTTTTTTTTGTAAATATAATGAATTAGCATGTCTGGCATTCAATCTCTGAATTTCATATTCATTAAAAATTTAAAAGATCATTCTTTTTATGATCTAAGATTTATTTTAACTTCGGAGTCTTCAGGATTCCATATGATAGAAAACTAAAGCTACAGATAATGGAGGCGAAACTTCCGGCCCGGTTACGAAGGTATTCAGCAGACCAAAAGAATTTTATAGGCCTGTGTGTGATGTTTCTCCTTGCTGGATATTTTACCCTGAATTATATTTCCCATACTTTTTACAGTGGAGAATT
>JAWWBH010000146.1:0-7387 GCA_033721075.1 Christiangramia sp. | reverse complement strand
TGGCAGTCCCCAAGTAATATCGCTTTAGTGAAATACTGGGGTAAAAAGAATAACCAGATCCCTGCCAACCCTTCTATAAGCTTTACGCTTGATCATTGCAAAAGCACCACCACCCTTAAGTTTTCAAAAAAGGCAGAAATATCACACAAGTTTGATTTCAGCTTTTATTTTGAAGGGAGGGAAAAGGAAGACTTTAAACCCAAGATCCAGAAATTCTTTGAAAGGATCGAGGTTTACTGTCCGTATCTCAGGGATTATAAATTTGAAATCCATAGTGAGAATTCGTTTCCCCATAGCAGTGGGATCGCATCCTCTGCAAGTGGGATGAGTGCCCTGGCACTCTGTATAATGGACCTGGAACGCAGATTATATCCGGGCATGGAGGAGAGTTTCTTTAACAGAAAAGCTTCCTTACTGGCAAGACTCGGTTCCGGCAGTGCAAGCAGAAGCGTAGAAGGGCCTTTGGTTGTTTGGGGTGAGCATGAAAGCATTGAGAAGGCTTCAAATCTTTATGGTGTTCCTTTTCCTTATGAGGTTCATGAGATCTTTAAGGATTATCGCGATACCATCCTGCTGGTTGACAAGGGAGAAAAACAGGTGAGCAGCAGTGTTGGTCATAACCTGATGCACGGGCATCCCTTTGCAGAAAAACGTTTTGAACAGGCAGGTAAGAACCTGGAAAGACTTATTCCCGTCCTTAAAGGGGGGAATACCGAAGAATTCATAAAGATAGTCGAGAGCGAAGCCCTCACTCTTCATGCGATGATGATGAGCAGCGAGCCTTATTTCATCCTGATGAAACCAAATACCCTGGAAATTATAAACAGGATCTGGGCTTACCGGAAGCAAACCGGTATCCCTGTTTGTTTCACGCTGGACGCGGGAGCTAACGTCCACCTGCTTTATCCTTCAGCTAACGAAACGAAAGTTTTAGAATTCATTAAGAATGAGTTAGTTGCGTATTGTGAGAATGGGCATTATATTTGCGACTTAGTTGGCAGCGGAGCTAAAAGAATTGACAATGGATAATTGACAATTGACAATGGGAAAAGAAAATGCCATTAAATCCAGGAGTTTTCTATTCTCGGTAAAAGTTGTTAATTTGTACATGCCTCTAAGTTCTGAAAAGAAGGAATTTGTAATGTCCAGGCAATTGTTGAGATCTGGAACTGCAATTGGAGCACTGGAGAGGGAAGCGGAACATGCAGAATGTAAAGTAGACTTCATCCATAAATTGTCAATAAGCCTCAAAGAAGCTAATGAAACAGAATACTGGCTTGACCTATTAATTGCCTCAGATTATTTAAGAGGAAGGTCAATTTCAGGAATTCAAAAAAGATATTAAGGAAATATTGAGATTACTGGTAGCGATAATTAAGACCTCCGAACAAAAGTAATTTTCAATTTTCCATTATCAATTGTCAATTATTGACCTATGAAAGGACCTCTATTTTATTCGAAAATCCTCCTTTTTGGAGAATACGGGATCATTAAGGATTCCAAGGGTTTATCCATTCCTTATAACTTTTATAACGGAGCGCTGAAACTGGATGAAAATCTCAGCGATGACTCAAAGAGATCAAACGATAATTTGAGACGATTTGCCGAATATTTAAAAAGCCTGGAAGAGAATAATCCTGAGCTGGTCCAGTTTGACCTTGAAGCATTACAGAAAGACATAGATAAAGGCATGTATTTCGATTCCAGTATTCCCCAGGGATACGGAGTAGGAAGTAGTGGAGCCCTTGTAGCGGCGATCTATGACAAATATGCCAATGATAAGATCACCGTTCTTGAAAATCTAACCCGGGACAAGCTGTTAAAGCTTAAGAAGATATTCGGGGAAATGGAATCCTTTTTCCATGGTAAATCCTCCGGACTTGACCCGCTAAATTCATATTTAAGCATCCCAATCCTTATCAACTCCAAAGAGAATATTGAGCCGGCCGGTATTCCATCCCAGACCGAAAATGGCACGGGAGCGGTATTTTTACTAGACAGTGGCACAACCGGAGAAACAGGCCCAATGGTTAGTATCTTTATGGAGAACATGAAACAGGAACCTTTCAGAAAAATGCTGAAAGAACAGTTCGTAAAACATACCGATGCCTGCGTGGAAGATTTTCTGAAAGGAGATGTAAAATCACTTTTCCAGAACGTGAAAAAACTGTCTCATACCGTTCTTGACAACTTCAAACCAATGATCCCTGCACAATTCCACAAGCTTTGGCAAAAAGGGATCGAAACCAACGATTACTATCTTAAACTTTGCGGTTCCGGTGGTGGCGGATATATTCTTGGGTTTACCGAAGACATTGAAAAAGCCAGAAAATCCCTTAAAGGTTATAAACTAGAGGTAGTCTATAACTTTTAATTTAAATTCATGGCGTCCATTGCTAATAAGCGCTTGCTACTGAAAATACTCAGCCTGTTTTCGGTTGTGAGAGGTTACAATATTCTGGTAGTGGTTATCGCCCAGTATCTTACATCTGCTTTTATCCTTGCCCCCGAAAAACCCCTGAGGGAAATTCTTTTTGATCCCAGTCTTTTCTTTTTGATACTGGCGTCTTCCAGTGCAATAGCTTCAGGATACATCATCAATAATTTTTACGATAGCGAAAAAGACCTCATCAACAGGCCAAAAAAAACGATGCTGGACCGGGTAGTAAGTCAGCGAACAAAACTTTCGGTCTATTTTATCCTGAATTTTGCCTCTATCTTTTTTGCCAGTTATGTGTCCTTTAGAGCGGTGGTTTTCTTTTCGATCTATATTTTCGTTATCTGGCTTTATTCTTACCGGCTTAAAAGGATCCTCTTCCTTGGAAACCTGGTAGCCTCCATACTTACCATCTCCCCTTTCTTTGTGGTATTCGTTTATTACAAGAATTTTGAGACCGTGATATTTATCCACGCCACTTTTCTGTACCTCATGATCGTGATGCGTGAACTGGTAAAGGACCTGGAGAATATGCAGGGAGACCTGGTCCAGGATTATCATACGATCCCGCTGGTATATGGTGAAAAATGGAGCAAATTTTTCCTGGCGGTCTGTTGCCTTGTCACAATTCTGCCTATTTATTTACTTGTAAGCAGGTATGAGATAGGCTATATGGATTATTATTTTTACGCTTCCTTCCTGCTGTTGATCATATTTCTGCTACTACTCTACTTCAGCAATGCGAAATGGCAATATCTCATCCTTCATAATATCCTGAAACTGATCATCGTCGCAGGGGTATTCAGCATTCTTCTTATAGATATTGATGAAGTGATAAACAGGGTTTTTTAGGTAACTTTCTCATTCTAAAACTTTTCTCAAATACTTGGCTTCCTCATAAGCTATACCCTATCTTTGCAAAAAATTTAGCGATGAGCAGGCACGAAAGATCTTCAGGCAAAAACAACAAAGCTTCAAGTAGCAGAGGAGACAGATCTTCTGGCTCAAGACAAAGCGGAAGACAGGGTGGCGGAGAGAGGAAAAAATCCTATGCAAGAGGAAATGCACCCATTAAAAAGAAAATGGAGAAGAGCCCATTGTCTAATACTGACGGGATAAGACTGAATAAATACATCGCGAATTCAGGAGTATGCTCACGCCGGGAAGCCGATATGTATATTGCTGCCGGAAACGTGACCGTTAACGGAGAGACAATTACTGAAATGGGGTATCGCGTAAAACTTGAAGATGATGTTCGTTTTGACGGAAGACGCCTTAACCCGGAAAAACCTGAATACATCCTGCTTAACAAACCCGCCGGTTTCTTTGTGACCGGGAATCCTGAAAAAGGCGGAAGAACCGTGATGGAACTGGTTTCTAAAGCCACCCAGGCAAAGGTTAGCCCTGTGGGTAAACTGGACAACCAGGCCAAGGGTTTACTACTTTTCACTAACGATGGCACGCTGGCGAAAAAACTTGCCAAGCCAAAGAATGGCATCCGCCAGATCTATCAGGTAACCCTGAATAAGGACTTTAGCCAGGAAGATATGGACGCCATGAAAAAAGGAGTCTATATAGAAGGATCCAAAGTCATTATCACAGATGTCAGCTATATCGACAATCGTCCTCATACGGAGGTGGGTATCGAACTTAACAGCATCAAGGAGCATATAGTGACCAGGATCTTCAAGAGCCTGGGATATGAAGTTGAGAGCCTGGACCGAGTGGTTTTTGGAGGTCTAACCAAGAAGGATCTGCCTCGCGGAAGGTTCAGGAATCTTACTGAACAGGAGGTTATTAACCTCGGAATGCTCTAGGATTTTTTTTAGGTTCTACATTTTATTTTTTTAATACATTTACCAGGTCAAAAAAGAAGCCCAATTAATCTGGCTTCCAGTCGATTTTATGTAATTGAAAAAGATCTCCTTTTTATGGCCTGAAGCTTCTTCGGCCTTAAATCTCAACATTGCTCAAAGTGCATTCTTTGACAGCATCATATTTCCCCGCTATCTATTCTTAACATTAATTTACCAGTCGATTCTTTTGACCCTATAAATTATTATCTAATTTTTAGCCTTTAAAATTTTTTCAAAAATTGAATACCAAGTACAGCGACCTAATAGACCAAACCTACTACTTCCCTCAGGAAGAATTTACCTTAGAGGGAACCAGGTTAAAATTTCATGACATAAACCTGATGGAACTGGTTGAGAGGTATGGAGCTCCACTGAAGTTCACCTATCTCCCCAAGATCTCAGATAATATTAACCGGGCGAAAGGCTGGTTCAAAAATGCGATCGAGAAATACAATTATCCCGGTTCCTATAATTATTGTTATTGCACAAAAAGCTCTCATTTTGAACATGTTCTAAACGAGGCTTTGAAGAATGACATTCATATCGAGACCTCTTCGGCCTTCGATATCAATATCGTGGAAAAGTTAAAACAATCGGGGAAGGTCACCGATGAAACCTGGGTTTTATGCAATGGCTTTAAAAGAGACCAGTATATTGAAAATATAAGCCGGCTTTTAAACGGCGGTCACAAGAATTGCCTTCCTATTATCGATAATTACGAGGAGCTCGACCTGCTTTCTGAAGGCATCGAAGGTAAATTCCAGGTGGGGATAAGAATTGCTTCTGAAGAAGAACCAAAATTCGAATTCTATACCTCAAGACTGGGAATTGGCTATAAGAACATTGTACCGTTCTACAGGAAACAACTGGAAGATAACGAACAGGTAGACCTGAGAATGCTGCATTTCTTTATTAATACCGGGATTCGTGACACTGCGTATTACTGGAATGAACTGAACAAATGTCTCAAGGTTTATATCGCGCTAAAAAGAATCTGCCCTACCCTGGACAGCCTGAACATTGGCGGCGGATTCCCTATCAAGAATTCCCTTGCTTTCGAATATGATTACCAGTATATGGTTGAAGAGATCATCAACCAGATCCAGCTGGCCTGTGAAGAAGCCGAGGTGGAGGCACCACATATATTTACTGAATTTGGAAGTTTCACCGTGGGTGAAAGTGGCGGTGCGATCTATGAAGTACTTTATCAGAAACAGCAGAACGACAGGGAAAAGTGGAATATGATCAATTCATCTTTTATCACTACCCTGCCCGATACCTGGGCGATAAGCAAGAAATTCGTCATGCTTGCCATCAACCGGTGGAACGATGAATATGAAAGAGTGTTGTTAGGCGGACTCACCTGCGATTCTGATGATTATTATAACTCTGAACAGCATACCAACGCCATTTATCTGCCTAAGTTCAAAAGAGAGAAACCTTTGTATATAGGCTTTTTCAATACAGGAGCCTATCAGGATACCATTGGAGGGTTTGGAGGGCTTCAACACTGTTTGATCCCGCAGCCAAAACATATTCTGATAGACAGGGATGAAAAAGGAGAGCTTACCTACCGCCTGTTCAGCGAACAGCAGGAAGCAGAGGATATGCTGAATATTTTAGGTTACAACAGAAACAATTAATATTTTATAACTTTAAAAACAACTAATCAATTTAATTAGCCATGAGCAAAAAGAATTATGCCGGGATACCCGATAAATATGCTCGCATAGACGAAGCAAAAGTGGTATTGATTCCTGTTCCATACGATGGTACCAGTACCTGGCAAAAAGGCGCCGATAAAGGCCCTGATGCTTTTTTGAATGCCTCCGAGAATATGGAGCTGTTCGATATCGAGACCCGAAGCGAAGTGTACAAGAAAGGAGTTTACCTTGCACCTCCCGTGACTGAAAATTCTTCTCCAGAGAAGATGGTAGAGGCCGTTTACAAGACGACCAAGAACTATATTAAACAGGATAAATTCGTTACTCTTTTTGGTGGCGAACATTCCATTTCTATAGGAAGCATCAGAGCATTTAACGAGTCTTTTGAAGATCTTACCGTGGTGCAGATAGATGCTCATGCCGACCTAAGGCCGGAATATGAGGGTTCTAAATGCAATCATGCCTGTGCCGTTCACGAAGCCAGCAAGACAACGAACCTTATCCAGGTGGGAATACGCTCCATGGATATTTCTGAAATGGACCATATGGATGAAAACCAGGTATATTTTGCTCATGACCTGTATGAAGACTGGCAGGATGATGCCATTGGCCAGATGACGCCAAATGTTTTTATCACTATAGACCTGGACGCCTTCGATCCAAGTATTCTGCCATCGACAGGCACCCCTGAGCCGGGAGGATTATTCTGGTATGAAACCCTGGAATTCCTGAAAATGTTATTTAAAAAGAAGAACGTAGTTGGCTTCGATATCGTCGAGCTTTGCCCGAATGAAAATGAGAAATCATCAGATTTTCTTGCGGCAAAACTCTATTACAAGATGTTAAGCTATAAATTCAAATATCAAAATTACAACGAAGACGACGAAGATGAGTAAAGGAAGTATATCTCAATTCATAGAAAAATATTATCTGCATTTTAATGCGGCTGCTCTTGTAGACGCAGCAAAAGATTACGAAAAACAGCTGGAACAGGGTTCTAAAATGCTCGTTTCCCTTGCCGGGGCGATGAGCACCGCTGAACTGGGAAAGATCTTTGCCGAGATGATAAGACAGGACAAGGTCCATATCATTTCCTGTACAGGCGCAAACCTGGAAGAGGATGTGATGAACCTGGTTGCGCATTCTCATTATAAAAGGGTTCCTAATTACCGTGATCTCACGCCTCAGGAGGAATGGGATCTTCTGGAAAAAGGGCTCAACCGTGTGACCGACACCTGTATCCCTGAAGAAGAAGCATTCAGAAGGATCCAGGAGCATATTTTCAAGATATGGAAAGAGGCCGAGGAAAAAGGTGAACGTTACTTCCCGCATGAATTTCTGCATAAGCTTTTGTTAAGCGGGGTTATGGAAGATCATTATGAGATCGACCTTAAAGATTCATGGATGTATGCCGCAGCCGAAAAGAACCT
>JAWWBH010000145.1:0-7426 GCA_033721075.1 Christiangramia sp. | reverse complement strand
TGTTCCTTTGTAATCTCATATCGAATGCCATGCAGACATTGCGTACGAATGGTCGCCCTTTTTCGGTGATTTTGAGGTAATTGCTATCCATTTCTATAAGGCCGTCCTTTTGCATTTCCTTTAAACGAATAAGGACATCTGGAAGCTCCTCGAAAAATTCCTTGGAGGTATACCAGGAAGTCCTGAATTTACACATGAGGTTGAGTATATGTTTTCTAATCACAAGATCTTCCTTAGTAAGTATATGCCCGCGATAGACTGGAATAAGGCCTTTATTTACCAGGTCCTGATATTCTTCCACCCGTTTCACATTTTGAGCGAATCCGTACCAGCTGTCACTTATTGCAGACACTCCCAGGCCAATCATCGTTTGTGTCCTGGAGTTGGTATAGCCCATGAAATTCCGGTGAATGGTCCGGTTTTCTACCGCCTTATATAAGCTATCTGACTTTAAGGCAAAGTGATCCATACCTATCTCAACATAACTGGCATCAAGGAGCATTTGTTTTCCGGTTTCATACTGTTCCCTTTTTTGCTCTGCAGTGGGAAGGTCTTTTTCATCAAAACCCCGCTGACCATTTCCCCTGATCCATGGAACGTGGGCATAGCTGTAAAATGCGATACGATCTGGCATCAGTTCTTTGGTGCGCTCTATGGTATGGATTATATGTTCTTTTGTTTGAAAAGGAAGCCCGAAAATGATATCATGCCCTATAGATGTAAAGCCTGTTTCCCTTGCCTGCTCAGTGGCTCTCTTCACATTTTCAAATGGCTGTATCCTGTGAATGGCTTTCTGAACCCTTGGATTGTAATCCTGTACCCCGTAACTTACTCTTTTAAAACCTAAAGAAGCGAGTATCTTTAAATGTTCCAGGTTTGTATTGTTGGGATGACCTTCAAAACTCAGCTTAGGTTTTGCAGAGCTATTCGCTTTCTTAAAAATTCCGTCTATTAGTAGTTTCAGGTTTTCGGGCGAAAAAAAAGTAGGTGTACCACCTCCAAGATGTATCTCCTGTATCAATGGCTTTTCCTGAAGCAGCTCACAATACATTTCCCATTCACCTAAAACCGCCTGTATGTAGGGGTCTTCTACCCCATGGTTTTTTGTGATCCTCTTGTTGCAACCACAAAAAGTACACAGGCTTTCACAAAAAGGCAGGTGTACATAAAGGCTTATACCTTCAGAAGAAGAATTACTTTCATTAAAACTTCTTTTAACAGAAGACTTCCACTGCTCCAGGGTAAAATGTTGTTCATCCCAGTATGGTACGGTAGGATAACTGGTATAGCGAGGTCCCGGTACATTATATTTCTCGATCAAATTTGAAGCCGCCATGTCTTATATTATGGCTCCAAAAATACCAGCAGGAGGTTTAATGAAAAATGATAATTATCAGGTTTAGTGGAAACTGTGGGTTATTCAAATTTGAGTTTGGTAAGTTCAATCAATCCATTAGCCTTAATTGCAACCGAGATCCAAACATCTTTCTCATCAAATTTAAGATTAGAAATTTCCAGATTATTCACACCTCCTAATAGATGGACTCCCTCTTTGGCTTCCAGTTTGTTCTCAAGTCGGTTATTAATGGATTCCAGGTTTTCCTTTATATGAGGCATAAACTCAAAATTCATCTTTTCCTTCAGCTGTTTATACATCCATTTATTGATGAGGGTTTCCAAGATCTGGTCTACAAACCAGCCGTTAGACACTCCATCCACTTTATAATCTTTAAGGAAGATCCTCTGCTCTTCCCTATCCAGGTCCAGCAACGCGTAAAAAAGAATCTTAACCTGTTTATTCTTAAAAAATGTAGTAAGGGTTTGAATGGTAAGATTGATACAAAGATCAAAATTTTCCAGTTCGCTTCTATCTACAGAGATCTCCAGGATCTGTGCATAGTTGGATGATTTCCCTTCTGAATCCTCTTTCCGGATGATCTCCCCAACAAGTTTTTCCTTTAGATATTCATCAAGCACCTCATATCCAATTTTAACCGGAACCGTAATATCTATATTTGCGTCTGAAATTCTCTCTGAATCGCTCATACTTTTACCAATATTGTTTTCTAAATTTAGAATATAAGCATTTCAAAAACATAGAAACTAAAGAATGTTTATTTCTGATATCTTTAACATAAGCTTGCCACATTGAATTTACCCCACTATAAATAATCCATGTAGGCTACCAGTAATTTTAGTATTTCCCTGATTTTAACTTTTTTATCTGCCCGATTGTATAATTTATACATATGTTTACACCTTCATTTAACATAAATTTATGAGTCGCTTAGATATCCTTCTAACGATTGTTGTTGCATTCCTAATTGGTGTAAATATATATTCCTTAACTGAAATGGGACTTATTGAAAGTCGCTGGGCCAGGGTAATAACCATTGGTATTTTTTTAATATTAGCTATTTTATTCAGCTCCCTAAAAAATTTCCTTTTATTAGGGGCTTTCTTCCTGCTTCTGATTTGCGATTTTTTTATTCTGAAATATGAATATCATTTTTCGAAATATGCCTATTTGAGTATTCATTCATTCAGTTATCTATTATTATTATTCAATATTCGTAATGAAATAAAAAAGCCCGAGCTAAGTAAATTTCAATTAGTCTATTTTAGTGTAGTTCTTATTATTAACACCATCCTCCTTTATGGCTTATCGAGCATGTTAACTGAAGATATAAACGATTCAGTCCTGAAAATGCTTTTCTTCATCCATGGTTTCTCCACTATTTTGCTGGTAATGGCTGCATTCTTTTATTGTAATTACAAGGCAAACAAATTATCTTCTCTATTTTTCATAAGTATACTCATCCTGGCTCTATCAGATCTTACAATGTTTTCTGCTTATTATGTTAGTTTTATGGAGTTTTATTATCTGGAACGTATTCTCTACGTAATTGGCCTGGGATGTTTAGTTAATTTTTCATGGAAATATTCAAGAACAAAAAAAAGAGCAGCAGAAGCCGAAACAGATATACCGGAAGTTTAAAAACAAAAACCTCCCAGAGAGCTGAAAGGTTTTGCAGGTGGCAATTCAACAGTAAAGTTTTAACTAAACGCCGCTATTTCTACCCTACATTGAAATAAGCGCAAAAACAATTAATATCTACTGTGCAGAATTATCCTATCGACAAGGTAGGGATTCATAGCAGTCAATCCAATACCTAAAAATTGGTATTTTAATCCTTCAGGAATCTTTTTTTTACCAGGAGCAGAAATGTTTCCATCAACCAATTATTATGGTTTTAACCTATTTCAAACACAGAAAAAATAAATGACCTTAAATATTAATTTCAAAAATTTATAGTCATGAACTCTCTGATCACAAAAGAACTAATTAAACATCTGCTCCTTGTACCTCTTCTTCTAATTTCATTGACGATAACCGCACAGGACACCAGTTCTTATGAAAAGGCCAAAGCCGAAATCGAAGAGGAATTCGGGATGTTCCCTGAAATGTTCAAGGTTTTCCCTGATCATGCCCTGGCCGGAGCCTGGGAGAATTTTAAAAAGCTGAACAGCCCAGAAAGCAAGATTCCTCCTAAATACCGGGAATTATTGCAACTGGCGGTAGCAGCCCAGATACCCTGCAACTACTGTATCTATTATCACACCGCAGCAGCCAAAGCTCACGGAGCTACCGAAGAAGAGATCCAGGAAGCAGTTGCCCAGGGAGCTCAAACCCGGCACTGGAGTATGATATTACAGGGGAATCAGGTGGATTTTGAACAATTCAAGGATGAATTCAATGCCATGATGAAGCATATGGCTTCGAAGTCCAAATAAGGGAATCTAATCAAGAAAGGATCGCTCTGCTGGTCCTTTCTTATTATTCAACAAAGTTATTTATTTTTCAAATGTTTAAATACAATCAATAAAACTATAAGTGCTACCACCAGGATTGTAATAATACCTATTAATTCTAAATTTTCCATCATTGGGAATTTAGATTAAATCTACTCTAAAAAGCTGAAAGGAAGGCTGATTCAGCATAAATTTGTGGATGATCTGTTTTAACAAAACAAAAAAAGGGCCGATGCCCTACACGATCGACCCTTAAAATCCTTAACCAAAGAAGGAGTCAAATATATTTTTAATCAATCAGAATAATTAGCTTTAAAAGATTAATTATTAGCTTGATACGAATAAACATTTGTTAAAACAATTAAACAGATCTCCACTCCTTTATCAAGAAGACAGTAAACTCAGCCTGTTTCTTTGGAAATCAAGAGGATGGTATAAACCAAATAGGATAAAAGAAGAAGCAGGGCTTCCCACCGATCCAGTCTTTTCTTTCTACCCGTAAACATGAAAATGATCAGAAAGGTCGTTCCCCCGAATAATAGATACAGATCATTGTTAAAAACAGTATCATACTCAAGCGGGCGCACTATCGAACTTATACCCAGGATAAGAAAGATATTGAAAATGTTGGAACCAATGATATTACCTACGGCTATATCGGTATTCTTTTTAATGGCTGCCATTAATGAGGTAGCCAGCTCAGGAAGTGAGGTTCCGGCAGCTACAATGGTGAGCCCGATAATTTTCTCGCTAACGCCAAAAAACTGTGCAATACCGGTGGCACTGTCCACTACCAGATTTCCTCCCAGAACCAGGCCGGCCAGACCCAGAATAATAAACCCCAGGATCTTAAATTTTGAGAAATCCTTTGGCGCTTCAACCGCCTCAATAGGATTCTTTGAGAGTTGATTCCTGATATATAAAAGAAACAGAATGAAGATTCCAATTAAGATCAGCCCGTCCAGGCGTGAGAGTGTCCCGGACTGCGCGGTGATCAAATCGTTCGCTATTACAAAGAGCACTACTACAGCAAGTAAAGAGATTGGTATTTCCTTTTTAATCGTATCCCTCTGTACGACCAGTGGATATATTAGCCCTGAAATCCCAAGAATGATGAATAGGTTAAAATTGTTACTCCCTATCACATTCCCAAAAACCAGTTCATTCCTCCCCTGGTATGCCGCAACGGTGTTCACCACCAGTTCTGGCGCCGATGTTCCAAAGGCCACGATGGTTAATCCTATCACAAGGTCTGAAACCTTTTTTTGCCTTGCGAAAGTCGAAGAACCGTCTATCAACCAGTCAGCACCCTTAATGAGAAGCCCCAGGCCAAGTAATAGTAAAAAGAAATTAATTATCATAACAAAGTATTACAGCTTTTTAAGCAGCAGAAGACAACACAGGCTTATATGACAACAGGCTGTTAATTGTTTCGCTGAGTTTCGTTGCATGCAAAACTTCCTTATCCTGCCTGTAATCCCTGTTTGAATCAAATAAATCGATTTTGATCCATTCACCGCCAACAGTTTCAATCTGCAATTCAACACGTTGCAATATGTCTTCCTTATAACCTCTCACCTTTATATTTTTAAATTCACTATGAATATTACATCTGCGTATCAAGCGCATATCTAATATGATATGAGTAACTAAGTTACATTTCTTAACTACAAGAAGTTTAAAGCTTTTTCTATCAATCCCTATCCTATTCTTATTCCAGGAATAAAGGATATCAGGAGAAAGCTTATGTTGTGTTACCAGCCGTTGAAAGTTCTGTTTTAACTGTTTCCGTTCTTTATCGGCTAGTAGAATGAACAGGAAATAGGGAATAAAGACCAGCAGCAGAATTCCTGCATTCACAAAAAAGATATCGAGTTTCACCTTTTCTTAAAGTTTAGTTTTCAGTGGTTTTACCACCATTTTTCAGATCAAATGTAGAAAAGTCTTTAGTTAAATAACTGCTAATTTTTTCAGGTTTACTGAAAATTTCAGCATGCTTGTTTTATGTTGACCTGGACAAAAATATTGAGGTAATTCCCAATTCATAGCATAATTAAATCCTGGCGATTAGTGAATTTCAATAAAATTCAATAAAAAACATTAAAGGCAGGTGTTTTTGTAATTTTTTAAACATATTGCTTCCATATTAACAAAACATATCTTATGAAATCAGATGTTTTATCAGACTCGCAGGTTCTTTTTCAACCTGATCCTGAAGAATTAACCGATATAATCCTTGCTAATAATGAAGGCCAACTAACCAATTCGGGAAGTATTGCCATTAATACAGGGAAGTATACAGGAAGATCACCAAAGGACAGGTTTATTGTTAGGGACGAGATAACGGATGAAAAAGTGGACTGGGGTAATATAAATCAACCTATTCAACCCGAATATTTTGCAAAACTTAAAGAGGATGTGTTGCAATATCTCAAAGGGAAAAAGGTCTATAAAAGATATGCATATGCCGGAGCCCTTAAGGAGTATCGCTTAAACCTGGAGGTAATTACCGAATATTCCTGGTCTAATCTCTTCGCATACAACCTGTTTTTGAGGCCGGAAGCATCAGAAATGGAAAATTTCAAAAAGGAATGGACCGTAATAAATGCACCCGGATTTATGGCAGACCCTGAAGTCCACGGAACGAGGCAGTCTAATTTTGCCATTCTAAATTTTAAGGAGAAAACGGTTCTTATTGGAGGTACGGGATATACGGGGGAGATCAAAAAAGGAATTTTTTCAGCTCTTAATTTTATACTTCCTGTCCAACACAATGTACTTCCCATGCACTGTTCAGCAAATGTGGGCAGGGATGGCGATACCGCTATTTTCTTCGGTCTCTCGGGAACGGGAAAGACCACTCTTTCTGCAGATCCTAATCGAAAACTGATTGGTGATGATGAACATGGCTGGACTCCAGATGATAAGATTTTCAATTTTGAAGGAGGCTGCTATGCAAAAGTGATCAACCTGGAAGAGGAATCGGAACCGGATATCTTTAACGCGATCAAAAAAGGAGCCCTCCTTGAAAATGTGATCATTAAAAATGGGGAAGTCGATTATACTGACACTTCCATCACACAGAATACGCGGGTTAGTTATCCCATAGATCATATAAAGAACATCCAGGTTCCTTCGATAGGCAGTAATCCGAAAAATATATTTTTCCTTACTGCTGATGCATTTGGGGTATTACCTCCTGTCTCCAAGCTTACTTCCAGCCAGGCGGCATATCATTTCATTTCCGGGTACACCTCAAAGATCGCAGGTACCGAAGCGGGAATTACGGAACCAGTTCCATCTTTTTCAGCCTGCTTTGGAGCACCATTCATGCCCTTACATCCAACGGTATATGCCGAGATGCTTAGTGAAAAGATTGATAAAAGCGGAGCGAATGTCTGGCTTATCAATACTGGCTGGACCGGAGGAGCATATGGGGTTGGAGAACGAATAAAGCTCAAATACACCAGGGCTATGGTAAATGCGATTTTAGATGGAAAACTGGACACCCGGTATTCGTATGAAAAATACCATATACATTCAGTCTTTGGGGTGGCTCAACCAAGAACCTGCCCGGGTGTACCCGATAAGGTATTAAGTCCCAGGGCAACCT
>JAWWBH010000144.1:0-7430 GCA_033721075.1 Christiangramia sp. | reverse complement strand
TGTATTGAGACATTATTTCTTCGGTTTATAGTTCGCTTTATTAAAAATTTCTTCTGCCGGAGTATTCAGCATTTTCTTTATCGAAACATCATTCTTTTCCATATAGGATCTTATGATATTTCGCCCAATAAACTGGCCAAGTCTGGCGGGAGATTCGGCATCCAGCTGCAGGTAAAATTTTGAAAAAGGAGCCGGATACAAGAACCTGGTGTATAGTTGTGAATCGGTATCAAAGATCAGTTCATTCTCTACGAAATACCTCCATATCTGGTCCTCATTAGCACGGGCCCAGTCAAGTTCCTTCTGGGTATAACCGATTTTCTCAGCATCGCTTTTAAACGGAATAAAAAGGTCTTTCAGGTAGAGGATCTTCCCATAGTAAAGCATATGAGAAAGAAAGGTTCTGGACTCTGGTTTAGGAACATAATTTTCAGCAATCTCGGCAGAAGCATCGGCAACAATCTGTTCCTTTCTGAAATTCTTCTTCAGATATTCCTGTATACCTATATAGAATTTGTGATCCTGCCCAAGATAAGTATCGAGTGAAACAAAAAGATAATCCCCTGTATAAATGGTCTTGTTCTTATAATCCACTTCTGAAGTTACCGTAATAACATCAGGCACCTGGAACTCTGGGAAATAATATTTCACATGCTGAAAAAGACTGTGAAGTTCATCGGTTTCTTCTGAAAATTCAGGAAAAGCCTTTGCTACTTCGGTCTCTATTTCCTGTTGAATACTGTCTGTAAGTTTATTTACCCATACACTATCGGGGTATTGTTTTGGAAACAGGAAAGGATATTCCTCTTTCAGGCCTGGCAAGTTCTCTTCTGTGGTTTCGGCAAACTTCCTGTCAAATCTCACCAGCTCAAAATCGGCATTGATCTTCTCTATCTTTGCTTCGGTTTCAGATTTCTTATCACAGGAAAAAAGGCCAACAAGCAATATCAAAAACCAGAATTTCTTCAGCATAACTTTCTATTGTGAAGGCTTTAACGCCTGTCCCTTTTTAAAAATTGGGTTTAAGTGTTAGATTTGTGCCGCAAAGGTATTACTTACAAACTTAATCACCCAAAATTATGCAGACCGAAAAAGTAGCTGACCACATCATTAACTGGCTAAAAGAATATGCCACCAAAGCCAATATGAATGGATTTGTGATAGGGGTAAGTGGCGGAATCGATTCTGCGGTTACATCTACGCTTTGCGCAAAAACGGGAATGCCCACCTTATGCCTGGAAATGCCAATACACCAGCACAAAAGCCAGATCAGCAGGGCCCGTAAACACATTGAGGAACTGTCGCACAACTTTGCGAATGTGAGCAACCTTGAGGTGAATCTCACTCCTGTTTTTGAAGAATTCAGAAAAGTAATGCCGCAAGACAGGGAAACGACATCACTTGACCTGGCGCTAGCAAATTCCAGAGCCAGATTAAGAATGACCACACTCTATTATTTTGCCGGCCTGCATAAATATCTGGTCGCAGGTACCGGAAATAAAGTTGAGGATTTTGGCGTGGGCTTCTATACCAAATACGGTGATGGTGGAGTTGATCTGAGTCCTATTGCAGACCTGGTGAAAAGTGAGGTGTATGCGCTGGGTGAATATTTGAATATTATCGATGAAATAATGCAAGCTCCTCCTACAGACGGTCTTTTTGGCGATAGCAGAAGTGACGAAGACCAGTTAGGCGCTTCATATGATGAACTCGAGTGGGCAATGAAAAATGCGGAAGAGGGAAAAAAAGCCGAAGATTTTGAAGGTCGACAAAGGGAAGTCTTCAATATTTATATTCGCCTGAATTCCAATAACAAGCATAAAATGCTCCCGATTCCGGTCTGTGAAATACCCGTTCATCTTAAGAATTAGACCACTTATCGAATTTGTTAAGCACTTTTACATTTTAAATCTGCAAAGCATTATTTTAGGTTAAGAAAACCAAACTCAACGAGTTACCCCCGGACTTGTTTTTAACTTAAAATCATGTATCGAGTATTAATTGCAGACCATCACCCCATCATTTTAGAAGGAGTTAAATGTGTGCTACAAAACAATCCGGCCTTACAAGTAACAGGAAGAGTAGGCAGCGGGACCCAGCTTTTTAATCAGCTGGAAAAGGAAGCGCCGGATGTGCTTATTGTAGAACTGGATCTACCACAGATCAACGGAATTAACGCCATAAGGCGTATCAAACAGGAATACCCGGAAGTAAAAACACTTATTTTCAGCTCACACCCGGAAGAAATGTATGCCTTAAGCGCCATTAAAGCAGGTGCTGCAGGATATATTTCCAAGCACACTGACAATGAGACGCTTGAAAAAGCGATCTATCAGGTTGCACGGGGAGGAATCTATCTAAATCGTAAGATAACGGAAAAACTAAACTCTGGAATATCAAGAGGTAAGAGTTTAATTACAAAATTCAAAAAGCTTTCTACACGGGAGTCAGAAGTGTTAAACCTTCTTTCTTCAGGTAAAAGGAATAAAGATATCGCGGAAGCTCTTGATATTAACGAAAAAACGGTGAGCACTTATAAGACCAGATTGCTTAAGAAACTGAAAGTAGATAATGTTGCAGATCTCATTACCCAATCAAGATTACTTCAACTCAATACTACATAACCCTACCAAGCCTTTCAGCAAGGAGTGTGCGTAGTTTGTTAAAACCTACAACTTCATTTTTAATATCCGTCCTTTCATCTTCTGTCTGGGCCACCCTTATATTTTCCAAAAGTTCGTTTAGCTTACAGTCTATAAGGTGCCTCCTAAGACTTAGTATGGTTTGACTCACAAACTGCTGGATGGTTTGTTCCTTTTCCTTTACCGGAATATCATGACGATCCCAGCTATGCAGTTCATACTGTTCTTCCTGCATTAAAATATCAGTAATCTCCCTGGCCTCGGAAGCCTCCAGTTCGTTAATGATATTACCAACCACAAATTCTTCCTGGCTGTTCAGTTTATTGATGAGGATATGATAAAGCTTTCTAAAGTCTGCATTGGAAAAAGCGATCTCATCTTCCTGAAGGTCGAGATATATCTTTTCAAATACCTTCGCCGCCTGAGTTTCGGGTTCCAGAATCAACTCACCGGTTTCTTCATTCTGTTTAAGTAAAAGGTCTTCAAACTCCTCTTCCTTATTGCCGTACAAAACCAGTATTTTGATGATGTTCCTTTCCAAAACATAAAGGTGATCTACCTTAGGCCTTGGTGCTGATTCCTCCTTGACCACTTCCATATTCCGTTTCCCCGGCTTTCGGTTAGATTTTTCATCTTTGTTCTGGATCTGGGCAAGCGTAGCGTAGAGAACATCTTCAGAAATATCCATGATCCTCGAACATTCCTGAAGGTATACTTCCTGTTGAATATTATCAGGGATTTTGGAAATACTATTTACCATATCACGAATAAGTCCCGCCTTTTTCACAGGGTCATTCTTGGCTTCATCCATAAGGAGTGAAGCTTTATAAGTGATAAAGTCATATGAGTTCTCTTCCAGGAACTCCCGTAGCTCATCCTCAGAATTTGCCCGAGCAAAACTGTCCGGATCCTCTCCTTCCGGAAAAGGACAGACCTTTACATTCATGCCCTGCTCCAGAATAAGATCTATACCTCGCAAAGAAGCCCTTGTTCCCGCGGCATCTCCATCAAAAAGAACGGTAATATTCTTGGTAAGCCTGTTTATGAGCCTTATCTGCTCTGGCGTTAGAGCCGTTCCTGAAGAAGAAACCGTATTTTCAATGCCACTTTGATGGAACTGGATCACATCTGTATATCCTTCAACCAGATAGCAGTTATCTTCCCGGGAAATTGCCTGCTTGGCATAATAGATCCCATAAAGCACCTTGCTTTTATGGTAAATATCACTTTCAGGAGAATTTAAATATTTGGCCGCTTTCTTAGTATTTGAAAGTATCCTCCCTCCAAAACCAAGTACCCGGCCAGACATGGAATGTATAGGAAACATTACCCTGCCCTTGAACCTGTCAAATTTCTTATCCTCTTTAACTATGGTAAGGCCAGTCTTTTCCAAATATTCCAGCTTATAACCTTCCTCAAGAGCACTTTTGGTCAGGGCTTCCCAGTCATCTGGAGAATAACCAAGATCGAATTTTTTAATAGTTTCCGTAGAGAAACCTCTTTCCTTGAAATAACTTAGACCTATTGCCTGACCTTCATCGGTCTCATGCATAGCTTTTTGAAAGAAGTCATTGGCATATTCTGAAACCAGATACATGCTCTCCCTTTCATTTGCCTGTTCCTTCTGTTCATCACTCTGCTGGCTTTCCTCTATCTCAATGCCATATTTCTTCGCCAGGTATTTTATAGCTTCAGGATAGGTGAAATGTTCATGCTCCATCAAAAAAGCCACTACATTACCTCCCTTTCCACTACTAAAATCCTTCCAGATCTGTTTGACCGGAGAAACCATAAAACTTGGTGTACGCTCGTCCGTAAATGGACTTAAGCCTTTTAAATTACTTCCAGATTTTTTCAACTGGACAAAATCACCAATCACCTCCTCGACACGGGCAGTTTCAAATACGTTATCTATGGTAGTTTTTGAGATCAATTTATTCTGCAGTCTAAAATCCAGACCTCACAGGTTTTTAAAAACCTGTGAGGTCTTTTTTGATTCACACAAAACTACGAATTTATTGACTAATCCACATCGAATCTTAGGCCTATCGAAATATTATTAAGTTCCACATTGGGCTCCTTAAAAATTGGATTAAGATCATATTTTGCATAAAGGGTAGCCCAGCCCCAACCCATATAACCACTAAGACCATATACAAAATCGTTGGTGTTATAATCTTCTTTTAGCTTATCCTTTTGTTTATCTCCCTCCAGCTTATATTTCAGTTTTTGGCGTTCACCTATATTGAATCCGGCATAACCCCCCAGACCAATTTTGAATTTTCCACGCGTTGAGTATCTAACATAGTTTTTACTCTCATTCTTAGAAGAAGGTCCAAATTCGAAGTGCACGGGAACCACCAGGTTATCCATTCTGAATTTTGATTTGTCAAGGTCAAGATCATATTCTTCAAGGAAAGTCTCATCGCCTTCGGTCACAAAGTACCGGTTATCTGTAGGCTTCAGCCCGTTGAACTGAAAAGAAACGCCATACTTAAGGCGTAGCCAGTTAGACTTATCAAAGACCCTGGTTTTCCATGCCCAGCCTATTTCAAAGAAACGACTCCCCCCTATCTTAAAATCAGAATCATTAAGAGACTGCCCATCTTCAAGCGCATTATTGAAACCTGCCGCAATTACCAGGTCACTGGTAGTCCTTTTGTCATATTGCTTCTCGCGATCTTCATTTATTTTAATAGTAATAACCTTACCATCATCTCCAATGCCAACATATGCTTTCGTCTCTCTGTTCCTTTCTTCCAGCTCCATTTTGTTTTCCATAATGGCGATTCGATTCTCGATGTTCTTCGCATGAAGTTCTGCAGCTTCTTTTTTCTGTTCTTCAGCCTCCTTAGCAGTGATCTCGCCCTTCTCCAGCCTGGAATTGATCACTTCCACCTTTTTTTTCAGTTTTCCTTTTTCATCCTGAACGATCTCCTGCCTTTTTGATTCCAGTATTTCTTCATTGGTTTTCTGATCATCTTCCTGGCAGTACACAAACTGGTTTGTAAAAGTGAAAAGAGCCAGTGCAAAATAGATAATGATAGTTTTCATGTTTAAATTGTTTTTAGTGTTCTTTCGATTCAGACAAATGTCTTCCTCATCAGAAATTGATTGATGAATGACCCTAAAGGGATTATTAATTAAATTGATTTGATTCTTATTACTCGTTTCTTGTCGCGATCGCAGTTCTGGCTTTTAAAAAACCTTCTTTCAAAACCTCAAATACCTCCTGCCTGAAAGACTGATCCATTTCATATTCCACATCAGCCAGAAGTGCCTCAGCACTAACTCCTCCTTGTGAAAAATTCCTTGCACTGCTAATTTCGTTGGCTGCTTCAGCAAGCAGCCTGTTAACCTCTGCCTCTGAAATATCACCTTCCTGCTCCTCCTGCTGTGCAACTTTTGCTATTAATTCATTTATTTGTTCAGAATACTGCGCCGGACTTTCAGAATCCGTTCCCGGAGGTTCCATTTTGACAGGTTCAATAATTAGCCTTTCTTCAGAAGAATTTTGAACCAGTTGACTCTCACTTGACTTATTCTGAATTCTATTTTCGCTCATTCCAGCACTCACTTCTTCCTGAGGTTTATCCTCTACCATTTTTCCAGGACTAACATCAGTTTTTTCTTCTGAAGCTACCTCAACCCTTTTTTCAATATTTTCAGGTTTCTGAGGCTCGCTTTTCTCCATTTCTGCCGGGTTCTCTACAACTGGTGTCTCAATCCCGCTCTGTTGATCTGTAAAAATCAAACTGGCAATAGCAAGTACAATCATTGCTGCAGCAACCGAGATCCACCATTTCCTTTTTGGTCTGTTTTCAGCCTCCTCAAGCCTTGAGCTTAGTTTCTCCCAACTTCCTGCAGAAGGTTGCATTTCTCTCCTTTCAAGCTGCTCCTTTACGTGCTCTTCAAATTTAATTGGCGCCATAGCCTGTTGAGTTAATTGTTTTTAATTTTTCCTGAAGCATTTTTCGTGCTTTAAACAACTGGGATTTTGAGGTCCCTTCACTTATTTCAAGCATTTTTGATATTTCAGAATGCCTGTAACCTTCAACCGCATACAGCACAAACACCATTTTATAACCTTCAGGCAAAGCGTCTATCAAATTCTGTATATCGGCCACATCCATTTCGGAGTTTATATTATTGAATACCTCTGTAGACTCATAACCAAGATCATCCTGAAATTCCAGCTTTTTATATTGTCTTAAAAATGAGATGGATTCCCTTATCATTATCCTTCGTATCCATCCTTCAAAACTCCCTTCAGCTTTAAAGTCCTTCAGATGTGTGAAGACCTTGAAAAATCCATTCAGCATCACTTCTTCAGCATGGTGCAGATCCTTTATATATATCCTGCAAACGCTTAACATCTTTGGTGAATGCATTTCATACAACTTTTGCTGGGCATCACGGTTTCCCGCGGCTGCTTTCCCGATCAAAGAAGTTTCATTCTTAAAAAGCTGTATAACTTTTACCATTTTCAAAAGGCCTTCTATTTATATAGACGCAAGAAAGTTACGAAAGGTTGCCTGAGCTTTTTAAAATTTTAATTTTTTTCGTCTTCGCCTCCCGAAATCTTATCTTGTATCTTTGTTGGACAATTATATTTATGGCAGAAGAAGTTAGAATAAATAAATATTTGAGTCAGCTTGGATACTGCTCCAGAAGAGAAGCCGATAAATTAATAGACCAGGGTCGTATCACCATAAACGATAAGATACCTGAAATGGGAACTAAAGTTTCCCCCGGCGATATTGTAAAAGTTGATGGTGAACCTGTTTC
>JAWWBH010000143.1:0-7473 GCA_033721075.1 Christiangramia sp. | reverse complement strand
TCATATCTTCAGCAGATGCTCCCCATTTAAGTTTCAGGATCGCAGACTGTCCACCGATTGGGTTGGCAGAACCATGTAACAATTGAAGTGATGTAACTCCCCCTGCAAGGTTTCGGTAGATGTTAATATCTGAGGGATCTACCACATCCTCCATCTGAACCTCGGCTGATGAATTATGTCCAGCCTCATTGATATCTGATGCCGCGATATGCGAGTGTTCATCCACGATACCCGCCGTAAGGTGTTTTCCTGTAGCATCGATGACCCGTGCACCACCGGCATTGAGATCCTGGCCAATGCGGACTATCTCACCATTCTTTACCAGCACATCGGTATTTTCAAGAACCCCTTCATCTTCACTGGTCCAAACTGTTGCATTTTTGAAAAGTACATTTTCCTGTTTTGGTTTTTCCCTGAAGCCGTATGCTATATTAGGGAAGGTTACAGGAACTACATTATGGGTCTTGTCTTTTTTGTCTTTATCATCCTTCTTTTCAGCATCACCTTTTCTGGAAGCAGTGAAAGAAGTTTCATTACCGTTTGGAAGGATAGCCTTACCTGAGATCATATCGGTCTTCTCCGGGACATTCGCCGAAAGTCTGATGAATTCCGTTTTTGTAGTATCGGGAGAAGATAAAAGCAGGTTCATCCAGTTATCCTCAAAGCTGAGTTTTGAACCTATTTTGGTTTCACCCATTTTCACTTCTGCTTTAGGCTTTGAAGGCTCTCCGGTAATGCTAAGCTCATATTCTTTTCCATTGACCTTCAGATCATATTTACCGGTAATATTGGTAATATTCATATTTTCAATGATCTTCTTTTCTCCCTGTACCCAGTTCTCATAAAGAGTGGTCTCCTTATCAAAATAGTCGCCTGAAGTGATAATGAAATTTGCCCAGGCTCCTTCCTTAATAACTCCAAGCTTTCCTGTTTGACCAATGGTCTTTGCTGGAACTGTGGTAAGGGCTGCAAGTGCCTTTTCTTTGCTCAGTCCATATTCAATTGCTTTTAGGAGATTCGATTTGAAATCTTTTTCGGCGTCTATTGAATGGGTGGTAAGGGTAAAAGGGACATTGTTTTCCGCAAGCATTTTCAGATTCGCTGGTGCCTGATTCCACTCCCTCATTTCCTTAAGGCTTAATTGATTAGCCAGATATGGATTCTCCACATCATAGGCTTCAGGAAATTTTAAGGGAACTATATAAGTAGCATTAGAAGCTTTTATTTTATCCAGCCTCTGGTATTCTTTTCCGCTTCCTACGATCACATACTGGATACCAAATTCGTCTCCAACCTTATCAGCTCTTAGCTCGTTTAAAAGATTATCTGTAGCGAAGATCTGGACCAGGTCCTTATTTTTATTCAGGGCTTCCAGTGCAAGGTCCTTATTATCGGCATTTCCACCGGCATACCATTCTGCATCCAGGTATGCCTGACGGATCAACGCCATGGTACCCATAATGGAAGTAGGATAGGATTGTCTTGACTGAACGCTTTTGTCAAAAGAAAGATATTGTGAAGATCTTTGATCAAGGATCCTGTCTCCTTCGCTTACTTCAGGTGTCAAAGCCACGAGCATTCCAGTTCCTCTTATGATGCCGTCTGGCACATGAGTGTTTACCACTCCGAATCCTGCCTTATGGAATTTTTCAGCTTCTTTTGAATCAAAGCTGAAATGAGCAACGGCGTCGGTGTCCGGTCTTATATGGTCATTCCAGTAATATCCTTCCCGGCCGGCATCATATTGCGGCTGACTTTCATTTTCGGCTCTTTTTGGTTTTGGGATACCAAAATCGCTGTACAGGTCGATAAAAGAAGGATAAACATCTTTACCCTTAAGGTCCACCACAGTACTATTGGCAGGAACATTTATAGATTTTCCTACCGCTGTGATCTTGCCCTCTTTTATTGCAAACATTCCGTTGTTGATCACGGTTTGAGGATCTACATGGATCTTTGCATTTTTAAAAACAGTGTAGTTCGTGTTTCGGGTTTTAACACCATCGTTCTTCGGGAAGTATTCCTGAGAATGGGCGGAAAGAATGCCAAGGAATACCCCCAGGATCAGTAATTTTAATTTCATGAAATTTAAGGGTTTTGATAAATAGATTATTCTAAAATTAAAAAAGAGCCTTAAAGTACTAAATTTTGAATAATCTGAAACTTTTCCTAAAAGGCATTTCGGGAATCATCAAAATAATTAACAAGCAGAGCCACCACGTAACTGTAGCTTTTCATCCCGTCTGACTGATTGTTGACTATGAGATAGCGGTTGTAAGTTGCCTGGAATATGGGCTCAAAAGGATTGGTGTGCTTAAGCCAGAACTCATCGACCTCCCTGTAATTCTTAAGGATCCCCGGATTCATTTTTGCAGTCATTTCCTTAACCGTTTCGGGTTCTCTTCGATAGATCTCGCTAAGGCAATAGCTCAAAGCAAAAGTGAAACCAGAATATCTGAAATAGGGATCAGGATGATTCATGGTAGCGAGGCAGGCTATAAAATTAGCCTCGTTCTCTTTTGCAAAACCCAGCTGATGGCCAATCTCATGACTGGCGGTCGTGGGGATCTTATAGGGGACAATAATTGTGTTTACCTGGGCTTCGTTGGTGAGCGGATTGAGATATCCGTTGAATCCCATATATGTAAGAGGCAGACTGTATAAAGAACGTTTTAGGGCCTCTCCATGATAGCTGAGTTCAGGAAAATCCTTTTGAAGATTTTCATAGCCCTGAAGGGTACGATCGAAAAGTTCTTTTTTTGAAAAATCGTATTCCACTTTTACCGTATCATTTTCAGCAAGCTGGGAATGAAGAATATTGGATTGGTTTATCAGCGTTTCTGTAAGTTTAATAAGCTTTTCGGTGGTGTAGTCATCTTCAATCTCCAGGCTTTTATGCAGGGGTAAACGATAATAATTAAAACCCCAGAATAGATGAAAACAGAAATAGATCACTGAGAGTGTTGCCAGGGTATCGGGTAGCCATATTTTAGGGTTTTTGAATTTCTGACTTACCCGGCGTACAATCCACGCTATAAGCAGTATTATTAGAACCGCATATAGTAAATCGCCCAGGGAAAATGGAACAATGCCCAGGCTGTATCTCATTATCTTTGAAATAACAGGGTAAAGGCCATGGGAATAATATTCTTCAATGAAATAGGGGTGGCCCTTGAGTATGTTGATACCAATGATCTGGACCGGAAATAAAATAGCGAGTAGCAGTACAGATTTTCTCTTCACGGCTTAAAAGTACAAATAATTAGGTAGCGTCAAATTTCAGAAATCGGTCAAATCGAATACCTTTGTGAATATACCAAAAAATACAGGAATGAATGAAGAAATAAGGGCTCTGGAGCCCAAAGCCTTATGGAATAAATTTGCCGATCTCAATGCGGTTCCGCGGCCATCGAAAAAAGAGGAGCGGGTTATAGAATTCATAAAAAATTTCGGGAATAACCTCGATCTGAAAACCCAGGTGGATGAAGTGGGAAATGTGGTGATAAAAAAGCCTGCGACCAAGGGAATGGAGAACAGGAAAAAGATCATCCTGCAGGCCCATCTTGATATGGTACACCAAAAGAACAATGATACCGATTTTGATTTTGATAATCAGGGTATCGAAATGTATGTTGATGGAGACTGGGTGAGGGCCAAAGGAACTACTCTTGGAGCCGATAATGGCCTGGGAGTGGCTACCATGATGGCGATCCTGGAAAGTGATTCCATCGAGCATCCTGAGCTCGAAGCTCTTTTCACTATAGATGAAGAGACCGGGATGACAGGCGCAAAAGGGCTAAGCCCGGAAATACTTGAAGGTGATATCCTGCTTAATCTGGATACTGAAGAAGATGATGAGATAGGGATTGGATGTGCCGGTGGGGTAGATATAACTGCTACTAAGTCTTATGAGGTAGAGAAAATGCCTGAAAGTTACCGTTCTTATTCTGTTAAAGTAAAAGGACTCATGGGGGGGCATTCAGGAATGGATATCATTAAAGGCCTCGGGAATGCCAATAAACTTATGAATCGTTTACTGGTTAATACTGCAGAGGATTTTAAACTAAGAATATCTGAGATCGACGGAGGAGGGCTCAGAAATGCCATTCCGCGTGAAAGTGAAGCTGTTATTGCCCTTCCTGAAACTGAGGAAGAAAGCTTTAAAAAGGAATTTGAAGCAAGGGTGAATGATATTAAGAGCGAATATGCCTCCCTTGAACCTAACATTTCCATTGACTTGAATAAGATAGCTTCACATTCAAGTGTAATGGATCTCAACTCCCAGAGGGATGTGTTGCTGGCACTTTCCGGTGTTCACAATGGGGTTTACAGGATGAGCCCTGAAATTGAAAATCTTGTTGAGGCTTCCAACAACATAGCGAATGTTACTGTCAAAAATGGCGATATACATGTAAAATGCCTTACCAGGAGCTCTGTGGATTCTACCAAAGACGATCTTGCGAATTCCATAAGATCGGTATTTGAACTTGCCGGGTTTAAAGTAGAATTATCTGGTGAATATCCGGGCTGGGCACCTAACAGTGATTCTGATATCCTGAAAACTCTTGATGAGATCTATCAGCGGATGAACGGGGAAAAGGCTCATATTGCGGCATGTCATGCCGGGCTTGAGTGTGGTATCATAGGTAGTCATTATCCGGGGATGGATATGATCTCTTTTGGACCTACCATTAAAGGAGCTCATTCACCCGATGAAAGAGCCAGTATAAAATCTGCCCAGAAATACTGGAAGTTCTTATTAGAAGTATTGAAGAATATCCCGGAGAATTAATTTCCGCTTCCAGTATTTGAAGTAAGCAACTATTTGCTTTCTATTGGTACCCTCAGGCTAACGAAAAATAAAAAGCCCCGTGCAGCTGCACGTGGGCTTTTTTAAATTATTCTGAAACCGGTTATTCTGCAATTCCGGTAATTTCCATTTTAAAGATAAGGTCTGTATTTGGAGGGATAACTCCTCCGGCACCTCTTTCTCCATAACCAAGATGACTCGGGATCCAGATCACGGCCTTATCTCCAACCTTCATCTGCTGAATTCCTTCCTTGAATCCGGGGATCATGGGTGCATCAGGGCCATATTGCATTGGCATCGCTCCGTAACCTCCCTGTGCAGCTCTCTGCTCGTTGAAGATACCTGCTTCTTTGGCTACTTCCTCCTTATTAGTGTCAAAAAGGGTTCCGTCTGCAAAATAGCCTTCATAAAGTACGTTCACTTTCTGACCGTTCTGAGGTTCTGCTCCTTCACCTTCATTCTCGAAATAGATCTTTAAACCGCTTGTAAGAGAATCGGCTTTATCCTCAAGTGCATCGAACTCCTGGGATTTTTGAGCCTTTATTTCTTCCATTTTTTCCGCCTGGGCCTCTTTTTCTGCCTCGATCTCAGCCAGCTGATTTTCAAAGACCTTTGGCGCCTCAAAATTCTTCGCGTCCTTTCCCTTGCGAATGATGTTCACTTCATTCATAACTACATCCTTCGCAGGACGATCCCTGGGACCGGTCTCAACTTTTCCTATCGCTTCAACCACATCAAGTCCTTTCACAACTTTACCAAATACAGTATGTCTTGGGTCCAGTTGCTGAACAGGTCCAAGGGTTATAAAAAACTGACTTCCGTTGGTGCCAGGTCCTGCATTGGCCATAGAAAGAATACCTTTTGAATCATGGCTTAAGGTGTCCACAAATTCATCAGGGAACTTGTAACCCGGGCCACCACTACCGGTTCCGGTTGGGTCACCACCCTGGATAACAAACCCGTCTATAACTCTGTGAAAGATTAGACCGTCATAATATTTTTTGTCCTTATAGGTGCTGTCAACCATAGTGCTTGTTCCCTCTGCAAGAGATACAAAACTGGCAACAGTCAATGGAGTTTCTTCAAAATATAATTCAGCGACTATAGGCCCCATGGATGTTTTGAATTCCACATACATTCCGTCTTCCAGTTCAGGATATTCTTCGTTACAGGAGAATAAGGATAATGCGATTGTTAACAGTAAAAAAATACTTTTTGTTTTCATCTGTAATTTTTGATTTTGGTTTTTGTCAGATGCAATTCGCCAATCATTATTTCGATATGTTTACCGAAATTTGATTTGACTCATTTCATTCTTAATTTTTGGGTTCGTTATTTGTTTCCTCTTCTTTTATACTATGCAATGTGACTTTAGCTATAATAGGGACATTGCTGCCTATTTTATTCTTATCACCGTAATAACCAAAGGCTTTGTGAGATGGAAAAAGAAAGGTTACTGTTTCACCTTCTTTCATAAGTTTGAGCCCCTGCCTTAAACCGGTAAATAATTTCTCCCTGTCTATAGCGTATTCCCGTGTTGGTTTTTCTCCTTCAGCATAAATAGGCTTACCTTCTATGCTGGAAATTGAATAATCAAATACCACGATATCGCCAAATTCAGGGGTTTTGTTGTTCAGGCTGTCGGTAGACTTTTTATTATAGTAATACCAGAAACCATCGGCTGAGGTGAGATATTCTGTATCGGGATTCTTTCCCATTTCCTGTTTGATGTAGTCCTCTTCCTCTGCGATCATTTCCTTGTTTCTTTCAACAGACTCATCAAAATAGGAGCCGCTATTCTGTGACACAGGATACCTTGCTTCCGGAGATTTACATGCCGAAAAGAACAATAACACAAATATTATGGATGCTAGCTTCATTTTGTAAGTTCTTCCTTGTATTCAGGTAAGATACGATTGAATTTTACGATAGTGTCATTCAATGAAAGATCACTTCTACCGCCGGCTGCATTTATATGTCCGCCGCCATCAAAATGGGTTCTCGCAAATTTATTGACATCAAAATCTCCCTTAGACCTGAAAGAGATCTTCACCATATCTTCATTTTCCTTTTCTATGAATATTACCGCGAAAATTATACCTTCCAGGGAAAGACCATAATTCACAAAACCTTCGGTATCCCCCTTTTTAAAATTATGGCGATCCAGTTCTTCGTGTGATAGGCTAATATATGCGGTTCTGAGATCCTTATTTACCTTCAGGTTCTTAAGCGCTGTACCCAGTAACTGTAATTTGTTTTCTGAATTGGTATCAAAAATATTGTTGTGAATCCTGTCGTTCTTTGCTCCTTTATCAATAAGATCGGCGATCACCCTATGGGTATCACTTGAGGTCGAGGCGAACCGAAAAGACCCTGTATCGGTCATAATACCTGTGTAAAGACAGGTAGCTATTTGCGGAGTTATTTTTTTGCTCGCCCGTAATTTATCGATAAACCTGTACACCATCTCACAGGTAGAGCTCATATTAGCGTCGCTGTAGGTATAGTCGGCATAATCTGAGGGTTCCTGGTGGTGGTCTATCATTACAAAAACGGCTTCTGAAGTCATAAGTGAATCCTGCATAAGTCCGCACCTGGAAAGATGGTTAAAATCCAGGGTAAACACTACTTCGGCCTCGCTAATGAGTTTATCGGCTTTCTCT
>JAWWBH010000142.1:0-7503 GCA_033721075.1 Christiangramia sp. | reverse complement strand
TGAAAAATTTAGCAATCCCTCGAAGGACTTTATAGATGAGGGATTGCATAGCTTAAGGTTCAAATAATTATGGAAGTATTTGAATGGCGGGACCTCAGGGAATATGTTGAGAACTTGTAATAACTTATTTTTTCTGGTTCTCTTTTATGGTCTTAAGATGTTCTTCTGAGAGGGCATTTCCATCAAAGAATGATATTCCTTTTGCACCATTTTCCCGGGCCTGCTTTATTGCTTCAGCAAGTTCTGAGGCATCCATTGCCGGGACAAATACGCCTGTATGCAGTTGGGTGTTTTTAGAACTGAGATCTGTAACACCCTGTTTCGTGGCAAATCCAATCCAATCGATTTCTTCATTATAGAAATTATGATATATCATGGGCAGTACGGCATCGATCTTCCATTTATCCCATCGCTGGCGTACCATATGATCGGCCATTTCCGGATATGGGAAAACTGCAGCGGTTAGATTTTTACCATTTGTGTGAGCAATCTCATAGGCTTCATCAACCACTGCTTTGATCTTATTTAAACGAAATTGTTTCCATTCAAGGTCCAAAGCAGGATTCTCAAATTCCCGAGGGTTTTTATGATGAATGTTTTCAAATTCACTTACACACACCTCGCAGTAGCAGAAATCGAATTCCGGTAATTCCTCCTCCTGTACAAGATCGTATTTTGGGAGCAGACCAATCGGAAGGAAAATATCGGGAAATCTTATATAATCAAGATGCACACTTGAAACACCCTCGACTTTAGCAAGGCCTTCAACCAGACCTAGAACATGATTTCGTGAATCTTCTCTGGTGGGGCATAGCCACTGGTAATAATCAACATATGGTCTTGTGTCGAAGCTAGATTTTCCATTTCTGCTAACAACATACCAATCTGGATGTGTTAGTGCTATACTATCTCCGGGACGATTCATCGCCATGATCCATGCATGTACTTCCAGGCCGGCCTTTTTAGCAAGGGGTGTGATCCTTGCCAGCATTTCGGGGTCGGTATTTGTATTAATTAAAACAGCGTCAATACCACTCTCAACATATTTATTGAATTCCCTGACATAAGATGAGTCTGGTCTTTCATTATTAGCAGAAGTCCACACCCAAAATTTGAAATCATCAGATTCCTCCTTTTCGATGTTTTCTTTTTGCGGGATTTGTTCTGCGGTTTTACTCTCTATACACGAAACAAATATTAATGATAAAATAGCGATAATAAGCCGGTTAGTTTTCATATAAAGATTATTTGGTAATTATTAAATCTCCATCTTCCTTAATTATATAGTTAATGCCAGTAAACGGACTCGTGACCGAGATATTCCATCCACTAAAATGATTTTCGAGCACAGGTACAATCCCTTTGCCTTCAATTTGAACCCTTCCAGTCAGTAATTCGTCTATTTCAGTTGCCCATTTTTCATTCATTTGATAAAATGCCTTCTGTTTACGATATAATTTATAGAGAAACCATTTGATTTTTTCATCTCTTGGAATGTGGAACTCTTCTTCATTTCCTGCTTCGTGGGATGAAAAATAAACATACCCCCAATGCTCAGGCTCATGCATATTAATAACTCCCTGGGGGGACCACACCCAGTTGTACTCAGGTAAAAAGTTATCAGTTGAGTCTTTTTTTCTGGAATAGGTACCATTTTTAAGATCAAAATCCCAATTCACTCTTGAGAAATTGAGCCTCCAGAATTCGTTCTCGGGAATTCTATTGTTAGAATTAGCTTCTTTAAGAACTTCCCAGGGAATAGCGATCTCAACACTCCAGCCCTCATCAATATCAGAAGAGTTATTTAGCGTACCATTTATATGCACAGCCGATTTAATTCCATTGATGTCCCAATTATCTATAATGGGTGCTGGTTCTCTGTAAGGTTTTACTATAAAGAGATCCCAGATGGTATTAAGTGCATTCATTTCGAACTCCATATAATTATGGGTATCACCATCAGGATCTATAAAAATTTCAAAATCATTATTGTAAAAAATTACCGTATCTCTTTGCTTTAAAGTTGCCCAAACATGAGGTTCTTCCATTTTCGCATAAAAATAGAGATATTCCTCATCCCAAAGCATTTTTAGGTTGGTTTTGAACTTTGGTGTCTTTTTTCCTTCTATATCGATGAAATCTTCGCTCCACGGGGCTTTCTGCCAGACATCTTCGTTGGCCACCCCGTCAATTTTTAATGAATGTGTTGTTCTATATGCGATGTATGACCTGGGAGCATCCAATTTCTGAGCTGTGGTAATAACTGAGATCAGGCAAAGAACACAAAAGTTCATGTAAAAATTTAATGATCCCATTTTCTTATTTTAGATTTTTTAGTATAAACTAATATAGTAATATAAAAAATTTAATAAAGTAAAATATTTGGGAAATTTATAATATATGGGATAATGGAACAGGCGCTACCATGGCCACATATGGTCTCAGCGTGATCAAGAAAAGAAAAAGTGCAAAAGCCAGATTTCCTGATTATAAAAAACTACTAAAATTTTACTGAGTAGACCTTACCTTTTCTTTTTCATCTTCATTCAGATGCTTCTTGGATTTCAAAAAATATTTAGGACTAACCCCGTACTTTTCCTTGAAGATCTTGGAAAAATAGCTTCGGTTGTTCAGGCCAATGGCGGTTACGATCTCTGAAATGTTCTTTTCGGAGAGGATAAGCATTTCTTTGGCAGCTTCAAGTTTGACGTTTTGCATGTACTTGTTTACCGTAAGGTTATAGACATATTTAAAACCTTCCTGTAACTTGTTAACATTGGTGCCGGCTTCTTTTGCCAGGGATTCCACAGTAGGATTCGTACTAAGATCACCCTGTATGCGCTTGGCTACATAATCAACCTTTTTGATATCTGATTTTCTCAGGATCTTTGGCAGATTCTCGCCGTTTTCGTCATCTTCATACTGTGCGATCTGGATTACCATCATTTCAAAGGCTTTTCCTTCCAGGAATAGATTCCTTAGAAAACCTGTATAATCTTTAGTATTAATGGCATCCATAAGATCTGCAGCCTTGATACTATAATTTCCCTGATAGAAAAACGGCTTTTTAGAAACAGAATCTTTGAAAAGCTCCTTCAGTGTAGCGTCCAGATCTTTGAAATCGTAATTAGACCTGTGGGCAAAAATAGACCGGATGATTTCCAGACTGGAAACATGGGTAGCGAGATTCTTTTTAAAGTAGAGGATATGGCCATCATAACCACTACTGCTCACCACTATATTTTGATAGGTGTCTATTTTGTGCACCTTATCACTTTTCTGAAAACAATGTTCTACACTTCCTTCAGAGCAGAATATGAACTTTAGCGGATGCACAGTATTGATGGAGAAATGGATTTCTACATCTTCAAAGAACTTACAGTTATAGGTAACGAACCCAATACCTGAATCAAAGCTACATCCTCGAATGTAGCCTTCTCCAAGCTCTGAAGGAATTTTAATTGTTAGTTCACCGCTATTGTCTTCCAAACTGGTATCTAAACAATTAGCAATATCCTCTAGAATCTCATTTACTGGTAAGGTTTTTACGTCTATTCTCATATCCTGTGCCGCTGCTAAAACGCCTTTTTAAAGTTAAGCGTTTTTAACAAATTATTTTAAAAAATCGATGGTGTAAAATTATAATTTGTGTGAAAACATTAAGAATTACACTGAAATATATCATTTTTTGAGATAATTGTAATGCGAAAAACGTTATTTGGAATCTCCAAAAGCCAGGTTTTACGGCGATTCCGGCTTTTTAAGCCTTGAATTCGTATTTGAGAAGGATTTGTTAAATATGATTTGAGGTTTCTTCTTAGGCCTTTTTTATTTTAAATTCAATAAAAGTAATATTATGAGTGCCGAAAAAGACAGATCTTCGCCTGTGCCAACAAAGCACCAGGAATCGGAAGAGGGAAGAAATCAATCAACAGAAACCAGAACTGACAAGTCCAGATCAAAATTATGGATTGTTATACTCGTTGTTATTGTTTTTTTACTTATCATTCTTGCCATAACGGGCGTAGTACCTTTGTAAAACTGATCGCCTGAAATTTTCGTAAATATTTTAAATGCTTTAAGCATAATTGATCTACTATGTCTAAAAACTATTATGATCCAGCCGATTTGAGAAAATTTGGTGAAATAACAGAATGGAGTGAAGAACTCGGGAAAAAATTCTTTGATTATTATGGAAAGGTGTTTGAAGAAGGAGCACTTTCAGCCCGGGAAAAATCACTTATCGCCCTTGCCGTTTCACATGTTGTAAAATGCCCTTATTGTATTGACGCATATACAAAAGATGGACTTCAACGCGGGATTACCAAGGAAGAGATGATGGAAGCCGTTCATGCTGGTGCCGCCATTGAAAGTGGTGCCACCCTTGTGCATGGCGTGCAAATGATGAATAAATACAAAAAATTGAGTATGTAAGTTATTTCAGAAAATCTGAACTAAACTTAGGTACAAGAATACCTGCTTATGTCAATTAAGTCTTTAAAAGCTAGAAAGGATGACCTTTCGAGCCCTGAAAATCAACTGGAATTTTTGAGTAATGGGATCTTTAAGAAGGGAGAACTTCCCTTGTTCAAAGAAAAGATCGCCGAAACCGGAAAGTTTCCTTTAAAACCTAAAAAACTAGAAATATTACAGATCAACCTGGGTTATATGTGCAATCAGGTATGCTCCCATTGTCATGTGGATGCCGGGCCAGACAGGAAAGAGATCATGACCGTGGAAACTATGAAACAATGCCTGGAGGTCATAGAAAATACAGGGGCTCATACCCTTGACCTAACAGGCGGAGCGCCAGAGATGAATCCTGAGTTCAGGTGGTTTGTAGAGGAAGCAGCCAAAGCAGGGATTAAGGATTTTATTGTGCGTTCCAACCTAACTATTATCCTGGCAAATAAAAAATATCACGATCTTCCTGAATTCTTTAAAAAACATAATGTCCATGTGGTTTCCTCACTTCCTTTCTATAAAAGGGAACGAACAGATAAACAACGCGGAAGCGGAGTTTTTGATAAGTCTATTAAAGCCCTTCAGATGCTAAATGAAGTTGGGTATGCACAGGAAGGAACGGGATTAAAACTTGATCTGGTCTACAACCCTTCGGGCGCATTCCTGCCTACCAATCAGCAGGCTATGCAAAATGATTTTAAAAAGGCTTTGAAAGAGGATTTTAATATAGATTTCGATAATCTGTTTGCAATTACGAATCTGCCTATAAGTCGGTTTCTTGAATACCTGATCGCTTCAGAGAATTATGAGGATTATATGTACGCTCTTGTTGATGCCTATAATCCGGCGGCTGTAGAAAATGTGATGTGTACCAATACTATTTCGATAAGCTGGGATGGATGGTTATATGACTGTGATTTCAATCAGATGCTGGATCTTAAAGTGAACAGTAATGTTAAGCATATCAGTGAATATAATGAGGACCTCCTCAACGACAGGAATATTATAATCTCTCAACACTGTTATGGCTGTACTGCAGGAGCCGGAAGTAGCTGCCAGGGAAGTGTTGCTTAATCTATCATCTGTGAAGGCATCCCTATTTCTTTTATTTTTTATACTTATGACTCCTCATATTAATGCCCAGCAATCTATTGATGAGCTTCTGGAAAAAAATAACTCCGGGGAGATTCCCTATATTTCTGTTGAGGAATTAAGAATGTATCAGCTGGATAGCAATGTGGTTATTCTGGATGCGCGGGAGTCGGAGGAATATGAAGTAAGTCATATAAAAAATGCCACTTTTGTTGGTTATAATGAATTTGATATCTCAGGCCTTACCGAATATCCTAAAGAAAAAAGGATCGTGGTCTACTGTTCTCTTGGGGTGAGATCTGAAAAGATCGGGAATAAACTTCAGAAGGCAGGCTTTGAAAATGTATGGAATCTTTATGGTGGCATCTTTTCCTGGAAAATTAAAGGTTATGAAGTGGTGAACATGGCCGGTGAGGAAACGGAAAAAGTTCATGCCTATTCCAAACAATGGTCAAAATGGCTGGATAATGCTGAAAAGATCTATTAAGTGAACAAAGAGAATCTACTGATAATTTTTACTAAAAACCCTGTCAAGGGAAAGGTAAAAACAAGGCTGGCAAAGGACTTGGGAGATGATAAGGCTCTTAAGGTCTATAAGTTGCTTTTGGCTCATTCTTATAAGGTCACATCTGTCCTGCGCGTAGTTAAACATGTTTACTATTCTAAAAAAATCGATTCCAATGATCAGTGGAGCAATGGGGATTTCGAAAAAAGACTTCAGCAAGGAGGAGATCTTGGCGAGAAAATGAAGAACGCTTTCCTTGAAGGATTTGAAGAAGGTTATAAGAGGATAGTGATCATAGGAACCGATCTTTATGAACTTAAAACAGAAGATATTGAGATGGCGTTCAGTCATTTAATAAATAATGATTATGTTCTTGGGCCTGCAAATGACGGCGGTTATTATTTATTAGGGATGAATTCCTTAAATTCGGAGGTCTTTAAAAATAAAGCATGGAGCACCTCCAGTGTTTTACGTGATACCCTGAAAGATATGGAAGGATCAAAGATCAAATTACTATCATCCCAAAATGACATAGATGTACTTGATGATATTAAGGATCATCCGGACTTTCAAAAATTTTTAAACCAATGACCGACCGTATTAACGAATCTGTAGAATACCTTAAAGCCCGTGGTTTTGGAGAACCTGAAGTAGGGATCATCCTTGGAACCGGGCTCGGACAATTACTGGATGAGATTGAAATTGAAGTAGAGACCAGTTATAATCATATCCCCTATTTTCCAACTGCTACTGTAGAATTTCATAAAGGAAAACTCATCTATGGTAAATTGCAGGGAAAGAAAGTAGTGGTGATGCAGGGAAGATTTCACCTCTATGAGGGTTATAGTCTTTTTGATGTGACCTATCCTGTAAGGGTAATGAAGCAGCTTGGAATAAAAAGGATGCTGGTTTCCAATGCTTCCGGGGCCATTAACCTTGATTTTAAAAAAGGCGAATTAATGCTGATTGATGATCATATTAACCTGCAGGGAGGATCACCTCTCGCATTTCACGGAGTTGATCAGCTGGGAGAACGATTCGTAGATATGAGTGAGCCGTACGACCCTGAGATGAACCGGCTTTTTGAAGAATCGGCAAAACAGAACAATATCACCCTGCATAAAGGAGTGTATGCTTCGGTGCTGGGTCCGCAACTCGAAACGCGTGCAGAGTACCGGTATTTAAAGATCATTGGTGCAGATGCTGTGGGCATGAGCACGGTGCCCGAAGTGATCGTGGCAAATCATCTCAATATTCCGGTTTCAGCGGTTTCAGTGATTACAGATCAGGGAGATCCCGATAATCTTGAAAAAGTGGATATCCAGGATATTCTGGCCATGGCTGCGAGGGCTGAACCGGATATGGTAAAACTATTTAAACGAGTACTGGAAAGGGTTTAATGAAAACAAGATATAAAGATTTTTAATTGATCCTATAATTTT
>JAWWBH010000141.1:0-7539 GCA_033721075.1 Christiangramia sp. | reverse complement strand
GCAAGTCGATAATCATCCAGGACCATTCCTTCTGGATCTAAAATGACCTCTTTTTTGGCATTTTTCGGATTCAATAAGAAGAGACTTTCGGTTTTGTCTTTCTTATCAAAGGCATTTATTAGAAGGCGGTTCTTAAAATAAGAGGCTTCATCCCTGTTTTCCGGGTCAAGACGCAGGCTTCTGTATACAATTTTATTCTCTCTACCATTCTTTGTGATGTTTACGGGCTGTAAGCTTTTATCAAGATGGGCCACCCAGATATCATACTGGTCGAAAAGAAGCGCTTTCCCGTCCTCGGTAAAACCTCCATTGCCATAGGCCCAGGGCGCTGCAGGAACATCATTTTCCACATCGTAGAATGGAACTTCAAGGCTTGCGGTAAGATTCCTCTTTTCGTTCTTTTCCAGGTTAAGTACCCACCAGTCCTGACTGGTAGTGTCGAAATAAATGGCATATTTTCCATCAGGAGAAAGTTCGGGTCTGGCTGCAGTTTCCTTTAAGGCCAGTCTTTTTTCTCCTGTTTCAGTGTCTACTATATAAAAATCCCGGAGCCAAGGGTATCTCCAGGAACGGGATACATCATACGGGGAGGTTGTATAACCAAGAACAAATCTTTGTTCAGCATCTTTGTCAAGATCGATATATTCAAGTTTATCATCATGCAGGGGAACCACCTTTTGTGTTTTGGTATTTAAATAGGAAAGATATGCTTTGTTCTCCAGTTCTTTCAGGTTCACCTTCTGCTCCGGCTGTATTAGCTTGTCCCTGTAAGTCCACACGTCTACATCAGGAATTTCATCTTCCAGTAAAGTAGTGTCTATATCGAAGTTTCTTGAGGGCCTGGAATAATAATAAAGCCTTTTCCCATTTTCTGAAAAGAACGGTGCCTGGGCGGCACTCAATTCCCAGTTTTTCCGAAGATTTTTTCCAAGAGTATCAGTAACCTGGCTGAGGTTCCCTTCCTGAAGATGAAAAAGTTCGAACTTAAGGCTATCGGCTTCAATGGAATCTCTGGCCGAAACATATGCCATTTGATCTCCTGGTTTACTGACTGATAATTTCTCATAGGCAAATCTGCCGGTATCGATTACTTTTTGTGAATGTTTTTCCAGGTTGAATTCAAAGACTCCAATATCTCCTTTTTTCTCGCCTTTTGTTTTGGAGAAGTAGAGAGCGGGTTCGTTTTCAGCTAATTTGAATTCCTTGATCTGAAAAATAGTATCCTTATCTCCGGTTCTAAGATCATAGACCAGGGCATAATCTGCTTCCAATGCCAGGTTCTTTTTTCTAGTTGTTAAGGTGTCCTTTGATTTTTCCTTAGTTTGGGTGGAGTCCTTTTCTTTTTCAGGTTTTAATTCCTTTAATTTTTCGATTACCACCCAGCCTGAATATTCTTTAGGGGCTTCAAAACTTTTTACCCGAACTATACTATCTGTCAATGCATGTGCCTTGACATCGAAAATGAAAAAATCATCCTTAGTCTGTTTTTCCTTTTTTACATCATCTTTTTTCTCCTGTCGGGTAAGTTCATAATCTGGTTTTCTAAGGAAGAATATATGTTTCCCATCGGCAGCGATATGTGCACGATATCCATTATGGAACTCAGCGCTTTTCCCGGTTCTTTTGTTAAAGATCTTCAGGTAACCGTCTCCGCGGCCGGTTGTGGTGGTCACTTCAGTAACGATCAAATCCCCCGAATCAGAAATCTGCGGGTTCTCAATCATTTTCCAAAGATCATAATCATCATGAGTAAGGGCTCTTTTTTCCTGGGAAGCTCCCGAAATTGAAATTATTAAAAACAGGATAAGGGCAATACGTTTATGCATATTGTTAAGTTTGGTATATAAGTTTGATTAAGAAAAAAGGAAAAGGTTTAATTGTTACGGAGTTTGGAAATAAGTTCTTCGTCAAATTCCTTTTTTAGCAGGGTGATCTCATCAACATTTTCATTGGGAATCGCGATGGAAAGCACATAGTGCTGAACTTTCCATTTTCCATTTTCTTTGGCCATTACACCAGAACCACGGCAGATGCCCATATGCGTGTCCAGAAGTTCGTCGAACCAGGCGAGCCTGGAGTTTTCCTTGATGTAGATATTCCTTTCAATAGCCTTAAAGTCCCAGGCCTTACCCGCTTCAAAATATGGCCGAGAAAAATTTTTGAAGTCTGCTATATCCCAGTTTTCTGTCGCATCGGTTCCAATAAATACGGCATCCTGGGTCATTAAATTGAAATAGTCGTCAAAATTTGCTTCAGCAGCAGCCTTATGCCATCGTTCAAGGTTTTTGATTATACTTCTTTTAGCCGAGAGCATATTTTGTTCTGTGTTCTTAACCTGGGCATTAAGACCTGGAAACAAGAATAATCCGGATAGGAATAGACTTAATAGAGCTATTTTCTTCATCGGTTGGAAATTTATATCAATTTACAACATTTAAAACTTGATTAAAAGTCTTAGGAAGAGGTATCCTTTTCTTTTTCCTGCTCTTCAAATTCGTCCAATTCCTTTTCGAAATCCTCCAGGCTTTTTAGGAAAATTTCATTCATCTGAAGCTTAAGATTATTGAATTCCTGAAATAATTCTTCTGTTGTTTGCGCGATTACTTCAGCATCCGGCTCCTGTTTGCCTGAATACTGTTTGAGTAACTGAGCTTTTGTATTCACTACGTTCAGCCGGGCTTCCACCGGTACCGATTTTAAACTGTCTGGGACCGAATTTTTCAGGGATTCCATTATCTGCGCAATGGCTCCTGCATTACTCATCACCTCGTTCACGGTAGAATTTTTGAGCTTTTCTATTTCATTCTGGGCGGTTATAAATTCTACCCAGCCAAGGGCATGTTCCCTGGCTTCCGGCCGAAGAGCAAGCTGAGAGTCATCAATCTTTATGTTGGCCTGAAAAGCCGTTGTGTCCTGGGCTTCCTCTGCCGATTTTTCCGCATCCTGTTCTGTTTTACAGCAAACAAATGCGAGAAAAGAGATGAAAAGGATGATTTTCTTCATAATTTGAATCGGGTATCTTACAAAGTTATTGATATTTTATCGTAATTCTGGAAGAAAAATGCATTGAGGAATCCTTAAAAAGTAACCTCAATAAAATACTGATATTGCGATTTCCTCTATATAAATAAATATATTTGCAGAAAATTTAATCTATGGCCGGAAGGATTTTGATTATTGGTGCCTGCGGACAAATAGGTACCGAGCTTACATTGAGGTTGCGAGAGATACATGGAAATGATCAGGTAATAGCCAGTGATATTAGAGAAGGAGCTGCTGAATTAATGCAGTCTGGACCATTTGAAATTCTTAATGCTACTGATGAGCCTCAAATTAGGGAAGTAGTTGAAAAAAACAACATAAAAGAGGTCTATCTAATGGCAGCTATGCTAAGTGCAACTGCTGAAAAAGCTCCTATGAAAGCCTGGGATCTTAATATGGACTCTCTCTTTCACATACTTAATCTTGGAAAAGAAGGTAAAATAGATAAGATCTTCTGGCCATCAAGTATCGCGGTGTTTGGTCCTACCACGCCAAAAGATGATACACCTCAAATCACGATTATGGAACCTACCACGGTTTACGGCATAAGTAAACAAACAGGTGAAAGGTGGTGTGAGTACTACAACCGGAAATTTGGAGTTGATGTGCGCAGTTTAAGATATCCCGGGATTATTAGTTATAGGACGCTGCCTGGAGGAGGAACCACAGATTATGCTATCGAGATCTTCCATGAAGCATTAAAGAATTCAGAATATACCAGTTTCCTGGCGAGTGATGCTGCTTTGCCCATGATGTATATGGATGATGCCATTAAGGCTACCGTGGATATAATGGAGGCACCGGCCGAACAAATAAAAGTGAGGTCCTCATACAACCTTGGCGCCATAAGTTTTACTCCGAAGATCCTGGCCAACGAGATCAGAAAACATATTAAGGACTTTAAGATTTTTTATAAGCCCGATTTTAGACAGGGAATAGCCGAATCATGGCCTTCAAGCATTGATGATTCTGCCGCGAGGCAGGATTGGGGCTGGAAGCATGAATATGATTTGGAGAAGATGACTACTACCATGCTGAAAGGAGTAGGGAAAACTCTGAAAGAAAATGCCAGTAAATAAAATAAGAAAAGCCGCTAAATAGCGGCTTTTACTTTGTACTCAGAAAAAATTATATTATTCGATCACACGTACTTCTGTAGCGTTCACTCCTTTTCTTCCTTCTGTTTCTTCATACTCAACTCTATCGCCTTCCTGGATAGTTTCACCGTTTAATCCGGTTACGTGTACGAAGATGTCTCTTTTGGTTTCGTCGTTGGTAATGAATCCATAACCTTTAGATTCATTAAAAAATTTAACTGTGCCTTGCATAAAAAATAATAATTAATAAAGCACAAACATAATAGATAAAAATTTAGAATTGGCTGAAAGTCAGTTTTTTTTGTGATTTTTTTATGTTAAGATTTCTAATCGATCCCTCGGTCCCGCATCTTCTTCATATTCTCTTCAGATAGGGTATAGTCTTTCAGTCTTTTACCTTTCCAACGCACGTAAAGGAAGACTGGCATTAGGATAAAAGCACTAACGAGTACCGAAATCCCTATGATTCTATCACCTGTTAAAACATCACCGGTAAGCCTGAAATAAAATCCAACGGCAATGGCAATAAGAATTAGAATTCCCAATATTTTCATAAATAAATTCATCTTCAATTTTCTTTGTTTTTGAATGCGACAGTGATTATTATAACACGGGCTTTCGCTTAGTGATTTACCCTTTAACTTCACTATACGGTCACCTCTATAAGTTTCTGTCGGTAGGCTGTTAAGAGTTTCGATTTAGAAATAAACCCTACATATTTACCTTCCCTGACCACCGGCAGGTTCCAGGCTCCACTATCCTGAAATTTCCTCATGATCTCCTTCATTCGGTCATTGTCAATATCAATGATTTCAGGGGCCTGCTGCATTATATCCTGTACTTTTACCTCGTTGTATAGTTTTTCATCAAACATTATCGGCCTAATATCATCCAAGAGGATGATTCCCATGAAATTACGATTTTCATCTATCACAGGAAAAATATTCCGGGAAGATTTTACCACCCCCTGATGAATGACGTCCCCCAAATTCATGTCTATTTCCAGCGGGATAAAATTCTTTTCAATTACCCTTGAGATATTCATAAGAGTTAACACTTTTTGATCCTTGTCATGAGTCAGAAGGTCACCCCGCTGGGCAAGTTCCATCGTATATACCGAATGCGGCTGGAATTTGGAGGTGATCATAAAAGAAATCGCTGAGGTGATCATAAGTGGTATAAAGAGTTCGTAGCCATGGGTTAACTCTGCGATAAGGAATATTGCCGTAAGAGGTGCATGTAATACCCCTGCCATGAGACCTGCCATCCCAACCAGGGTAAAATTACTGACAGATATGGAGTTTTTGAAGATGCCCAGATTATTAAGGATCAGGGCAAAACAATGTCCCATTGCACTGCCCATGAACATTACAGGCGCAAAGATACCTCCAACCCCTCCCGCACTGAAGGTGAGAGAAGTCGCAATAATCTTAAAAACCACAAGCCCTGCAAGTAAAACGATAACTACCCAAATATTATCCAGATAAGCATTGAAAAGGTTAGTTCCCAATGCCTGCAAATAATTTTCATGAAGCAGGTTGTTCACTACATTATATCCCTCGCCGTAGAGTGGCGGTATAAAATAGATCAAGACCCCGAGAGCCAGTCCGGCGATGATGAGCCTTGCAAAAGGAGATGTGATTTTGGCCAGGATCCTGGTTGAACTAAAATAAATCTTTGAGAAATAAAGGGAACAAACAGAAGCTAGAATTCCCAGAAGAACATAATATGGCACCTCAGACAGGCTAAAAGCATCTTTTAATTCGAAAGGCAAAATTATTCCACTTCCAAAGAAAAAATACGAGGTGAGTATCGCGGAAACCGAGGCGATAAGCAGCGGTAGGAGGGAAGCGATGGTAAGGTCGAGACTAAAGACCTCTATCGCAAATATTATAGCTGCGATAGGTGCTTTGAAAATAGAAGACATCGCTCCTGCGGCCGCGCAGCCAATAAGCAGGGTACGGGATGTCTGGTTCATAAGGAATATCCTGGAAATATTCGAACCTAAAGAAGCTCCGGTTGCAACCGTGGGACCCTCAAGTCCTACCGATCCACCAAAGCCCACAGTTATGGGAGCGGTTATAACAGAGGCGTACATCTGAAAACGTTTCATGATGCCCTTCTGCCTTGAAATAGCATAAAGGGTTGTAGGAATTCCATGGCCTACTTTTCTTTTAAAAAGGAATTTTATAATGAAATAGACAATCAGAAGGCCTAATACAGGAAATATAAAATAAAAGGCATCATGGTAATTGGAAATAAATTTACCCTCCAGCAAATACTGAATAAGATGTGTGAAGTTTTTAATAATTACTGCAAAAATTCCCGAAACGAATCCAATAACAGCGCTTAGCATCATTAAAAACTGGCGATGGGACAGGTTTCTGGACTTCCAGTTCAAAAACCTGTGCAATAAAGAATTCCTGAATGTCGCCACTGTCCTGAATTATTATCTTATGAAGTTAAAAAAATCCCACATTAAGTGGGATTTGTTTTTATAATTTCAATCTAAGGTGCAATTCGTTAAGTTGTGCTTCATCGAGTTTTGCCGGTGCATCTATCATTACATCTCTTCCCGCATTGTTCTTAGGAAAAGCGATAAAATCCCTGATGCTTTCCTGTCCTCCCAGGATAGCTACAAGACGGTCAAACCCAAATGCGATCCCTCCATGAGGAGGAGCTCCGTATTGGAATGCATCCATTAAAAATCCGAACTGTTCTCTGGCTTCTTCTTCAGTGAAACCAAGATATTTGAACATCTGGGACTGGGTTTCCTTATCATGGATCCTTATAGAGCCACCACCAATCTCATTCCCGTTCAGGACAAGGTCATAGGCATTGGCCCTGACTTTACCCGGCTCGGTTTCTAAAAGCTCAAAATCTTCATTCTTTGGAGAGGTAAAAGGGTGGTGCATCGCATGGAACCTTTCAGTTTCTTCATCCCATTCCAGGAGTGGGAAATCCACAACCCACAATGGGGCAAATTCGTCAGCTTTTCTTAAACCAAGTTCATTTCCTAAATGCATTCTAAGAGCACTAAGCTGGGTCCTTGTCTTAGCTGCATCTCCAGCCATTACCAGGATAAGGTCTCCGGGTCTTGCACCCGTTGTGTCTGCCCATTTTTCCAGATCTTCCTGGGAATAGAATTTATCAACTGAAGATTTTAAACTTCCATCTTCATTATATTTTGCCCAAACAAGGCCATTAGCCCCCACCTGAGGTCTTTTTACCCATGAAATAAGATTATCAATCTCCTTTCTTGTAAAGCTGGCTGCATTTGGAACTGCGATTCCAACAACCAGTTCCTGCTGGTCAAAAACATTGAAACCTTTGTTCTTTGCCAAATCATTAAGTTCAGCAAACTCCATCCCAAAGCGAATGTCTGGTTTGTCATTTCCGT
>JAWWBH010000140.1:0-7570 GCA_033721075.1 Christiangramia sp. | reverse complement strand
GGATTTTGGTTTAAGGGCCATAAGCGGAATAATATTTTTTATAAATGTAATAATAATCCCTTAACGGCACTTTTAAAGAATAAATCTGCTGTTTCCCGAAAAAAATCAGAAATAGGTCCTGGTTATTCCATAAAAGCTGGGCTTAATTTTACCTTTGCCGCTATGGAAAAAGGAGTGCTGTTAGATACGCTTAAAGAATATTTTGGTTATGAAGCTTTTAGACCCCTGCAGGAAAAAATAATCAATTCGGTCTTCCAGGCTCAGGATAATTTAGTGATCATGCCTACCGGTGGGGGTAAATCTATTTGTTATCAGCTGCCGGCGATCCTTTTGCCTGAAATCACACTGGTAATTTCACCACTTATTGCACTTATGAAAGACCAGGTGGATGGTCTTAACGCGAATGGAGTTCCCGCAGCATATCTTAACAGTAGCCAGGAGGAGGCAGACAAGCAGGCTATTTTTCAGAAAATAGACAGGAACGAGATCAAACTATTATATGTGGCTCCCGAGAGCCTTCAATTTATTGATCGTTTTCTGAATGACGGTAAAGTAAGTCTTATTGCTATAGACGAAGCACATTGCATTTCCAGCTGGGGCCATGACTTCAGGCCCGCCTATACCCAGCTTGGTTATTTAAAGAACCGCTTTCCCTCCACACCTATTCTGGCATTAACCGCTACGGCAGATAAAGCCACCCGAAAGGATATTTGTAAGCAGCTTAATATTCCCGCAGCCGAAAAACATATTGCCTCATTTGATCGAAAGAACTTAAGTTTAGAGGTAAAACCAGGTATAAAACGTTTTGAGAGGATCCTGGAATTCATTAAGAACCGAAAAACTGAAAGCGGAATCATTTATTGTCTTAGCAGGAAAACCACTGAAGAACTGGCAGCTAAACTCAAACTCAAAGGATTCAGGGCCGAAGCTTATCATGCCGGCCTGGATCACATGGAGCGATCCCAGATTCAGGAGGACTTCATCAATGATGAAAAGCAAATTATCTGTGCCACCATTGCTTTTGGGATGGGGATCGATAAATCTAATATTCGATGGGTGATCCACTACAATATGCCGAAGAATCTTGAAGGCTATTACCAGGAGATTGGCCGTGCAGGCCGGGACGGTTTACCATCAGACACCCTTCTGTTTCATAGTTATTCTGATGTGATCCAGCTTCAGAAGTTCGCTTCTAACGCCAAGAATGAAGACGTACAGCTGGCCAAACTGGACAGGATGAAGCAATATGCTGAGGCCCTTAGTTGCAGGAGAAAAATATTACTGAGCTATTTTGGGGAGTTCATGGAGGAGAACTGTGGGAACTGTGATATATGCAGAAATCCTCCGGAATTTTTTGATGGTACCATCATAGCCCAGAAGGCGCTTTCCTGTATCTTCCGATTAAAGGCATCTGAACCTATTTCAACCGTCATAGATGTTTTGCGCGGAGCCCAGAATGAAACAGTTAAAAAAAATAACTATCAGGAGCTTTCAACCTATGCTGTTGGTAATGAAATTTCCTGGAATAACTGGCAGCAGTACCTAATTCAGTTAATTAATTTAGGTTATATAGAAATCGCATTCGACAGGTATAATCATTTACAGCTCACAGGACAGGCAAAGAAAGTACTGTTTGAAAATGAAAAGGTTTTACTGGCAGAGGTGACAGAAAATAAAGCAATGGTTAAGGCAGAGCAATCCGCTTCTGTTTCAGACTCGCTTTTTGAAAGACTGAGACAGCTTCGGCTTGAAATTGCAAGGGAAGAAGGAATCCCGGCTTACCTTATCTTCAATGATGCCACACTAAAGGACATGGAGCGGCAACGCCCTATGTCTGATTCTGAATTCATGCTTATAAACGGGGTGGGACGTAAGAAAATGGAAGATTATGGATATCGTTTTATCAAGGAGATAATCACTTTCAGCAAAGAAAAAAGAAAAAAATCCGGTACTAAAAAGGTAAAAAAAGGAAACACTTATAAGGCGACATTATCCTTGTATAAAAGTGGGCTTGGAATTGAAGAAATAGCAAGGGAACGTGGGCTCGCCCCAAATACAGTACTCGCACATCTTATCAAACTATATGATGAAGGTGAAGATATTGAGCTGCAAAAATTTGTGCCAAAATCTGATCTTCGCTCTGTAAAAATAGCAAAGGAAGAACTAGAAAACCCCAAATCACTAAGAACTTACTACGAATATTTTGAGGAAGCCATTTCCTACGAGACCCTGAAGTTATCCCTTAAAATTCTGGAAAAGGAAGAACAATCATCGATCTAGTTTAATTGCAATTATAATCACTCAAATTCGATCTTGTTCAGGATTAGTCCGGAAGCCGGAGCTATATAATCCATTTGAAGATGGGAACTACCAGGTAACAGGCTTTCCTGAATGTCTTCCATAGTAAGCTCTCCCCTGCCTGCAAGCACAAGCGCACCCATCATAAGCCTCACCTGGTGCCTTAGAAACCCTGCAGCATGTATGTGGAAGATATATGAATGTTCCGGAAAGAAATTAGCTGTATATATGCGGTTCTCCACGATCTCAGATCTCAACATCTCCCTTTCAAAAGTGCTTTTCTCAGAAACCCGAACGCAATAGTTTTTAAAATTATGAGTGCCCTGAAAAAGTTTTGCTGCCTGTTTCATCTTTTCTATATCCAGGTCTTCCTGAAAATTGGCCATAAACGGAGCACAAAAAGGATGAAACTTTTTCCCGATACTGAACAGGTATGCATATTCCTTGGTTTTGGAATGCTGAATGATATTGAAATTTTTATCTACCTCTTCTATACTCAAGGCCCTAATATCCTGCGGAAGGTTCTTATTAAAAAGATCAAGGAATTCCTCGGGGTCTTTTAAAGGTTCATGATCAAGAAACAACTCGAAGGCCGATTCTTCAGCAGAGACCATCGCGTCTGTACGGCTAGTACCCAGGATCTTGCATTTGGCATCGGGCATTACCCAGCCAAGTGTCTTGGTTATTAAACCTTCCACTGTCTTTACATCAGGCTGTTTCTGCCACCCGTGAAGACGGTAACCTAAATACTGTATCTTTATGAAGTAATAGAATCGCTTTCGGAACAAAATCGATAGTTTCAGGCAAATATATTCATTATTCAGAGTCCCTTCAGAATATAATAAGATACCCTTCCAAATAGTTCAGTCTTCAAAATAATGGCTCAATGGAAGATACTTTAAAAAAAATTCTTAAATTTATAAGGCTTCAAAACAGCAATTACCTTTCACAACTTATTCATCTTATGCTTTTTTATTCCTGAATTTGGGAGAAAATATAGCGATCATGCCAAAGTATGTAGTGGAAAGAGAACTAGAAGATGCCGGTAACCTGTCCCAGGATGAGCTTCAGGCAATTTCGCAGAAGTCATGCGGTGCACTTGAAAAACTTGGTTCTCAGATCCAATGGGTACAGAGCTTCATTACTAAAGATAAGATATACTGCATTTATATAGCGCCCAATGAACAAATGATAATGAAACATGCTGATCTTGGTGAATTACCACTGAATGCCATAAGTAAAGTGATCACCGTTATAGATCCGGTAACCGCCGAATAAAATATCATGATTTTATCATCAATCAAAACATCATAGCCCCGAAAGGGGCTTTTTTTGTAATTGGTTTATTCTAATTAAATTGAATCAAAAATTGAAATGAAGCCAAATCACAGAAAACCCGCCCATAAATGCCTCATCCAATTTGATAAGAACTATTCCAATATAGAGGATCTTAGAAGTGAAATCTCCAGCAGTCTGGCTACTGAAGATAACCTATGGCTGAGTTATGACGAAGATGCAGGAATAGAACGTTTAACCAAAACAGAAAGAGGCTTTGGCTATCACAAGCATTATAACCTCTTTGATTTTTTTGACCTGCCCGCCGGCAAGGGAGAAGCCGATATGGAAGCTCTGGCCTACCAGGAACCCTTCTTATGGTTCTGCGGAAGTATGAGTTTAAAGCGGGACTCTCCAGATCCCGATGACTCCCTTGAAGAACAGCTGGACGACCTAAGCGATATAGACATAGATGAAAACAGGTTTAGCCTGGGTTGCATCCCATGTATAAAAAAAGATGGCAGCTACGAACTACTAAATGAAGCTGAATATAATGGCAAAAAAATAAGGCCTCTTATGCTTAGAGGTGGTACTAAAAGTACCGAACTTCATAATGCCCTTATGCGAGACGAGCACCTTGAGCGCTTTATGATGATCCCATGTAAGGACAATGGTTTTGATATAGAAGGCCTGGCGGTATATAAAGACAGAATATTTATTGGATTAAGGGGACCTGTCTTAAACGGATTTGCAGTAATACTTGAAATTGGATGCAAGGAATTCGATGGTGAATTGCTTTTGTCCAAAAGACCCGATGAGGAAAAACTTTACAGAAAACATTTTATTGACCTCAGGGGAATGGGGATCAGGGAACTTAACATTACAAAAAATGGCGACCTGTACCTTCTTGCCGGTCCCACCATGGATCTTGATGGTACTATAAGTATATACAGGATCAAAGGTGGACTTCCGGACCATTACGCAAGCGTGACACATGACCCTGAAAGATTGTTTGACGTGGCCCGCGGAGCAGAGCTAGAGCATGGAGCAGACAAAGCTGAAGGAATGGCTTTTTTATCTGACAGAAAAGTACTTATTACTTATGACTCACCAGTAGAAGAAAGACTTGAAGGAGGTACAGGGGTTTGGATGGATTGCTATGATCTGTGAGATCAATATTTGAGATATAAAACTTTCAATATTGAAGACCTTCTGTAAGCCCTGTTTATTTTTTATCTTGCTGCATCAAAATATTTCAGAAAATAATACCCATGAGAAAATCGCTCCAGTTCCTTTTTATATCCATGTTAATGGTTTTTGCCGCCTATTCACAAACTGACAGGGATTCCTTAACGACAGAGGATTACGAACATGCAACAAAATTCTTGAGCTATAATACCTCTGCGCTGGTAGACCGAGGTTATGTAAACCCGCAATGGTTAGAGGACGGCAGTTTCTGGTATGATGTTTCCACCGCCAGTGGTGACGAATTTGTACTGGTCAATCCCAAAAATGGTAAAAAACAGAAGGCTTCCAGCGAAAAGGAATTATTATCTGGTTTAGATATTCATAAGTCTGATGGAGTAAAGAACTACACTAATAATGAGGTCCTTTCTCCAGATGGAAAGAAAGCAGCATTTATAAAAGACTGGAACCTCTGGATACGAAACCTTGAAACCGGTGCAGAAACTCAACTTACCACCGATGGAGAAAAGAATTTTGGTTATGCCACAGATAATGCAGGCTGGCGTAAAAGTGATAAACCTATTATCCTTTGGTCGCCAGATTCTGAAAAGATCGCCACATATCAGCAGGATCAGCGACATGTGAATGACATGTATCTGGTATCTACCAAAGTTGGTGCACCCGACCTTCAGGAATGGAAATATCCGCTTCCTACTGATGAGGAAATAATCAAAATTCACAGGGTGATCATTGAAGTTGATGATCCCAAAGTGATAAGACTGGATATTCCTGCAGATCCTAGACGTGGAACCCTGTGTGATGACATTTCCTGCTCGGGGGCTTTTGATGATAACCAGTGGAATGATGATGCTACCAAACTTGCGTTCGTTTCTACTTCCCGTGACCATAAATCGGCAAAAATGCGGATAGCCGATGCCGAAACTGGAGAAGTGAGGGAAGTATTTGAAGAAAAAGTGGAAACACAGTATGAATCAGGTCAGGGATCAATTAACTGGCGATACCTTCCTGAATCTGAAGAGATCATCTGGTATTCTGAAAGGGACGACTGGGGCCATTTATATCTTTATGATTCAGAAACAGGGAACCTAAAGAATCAGATCACCAAAGGAGATTTTGTAGTTACTGAATTACTGAGAGTAGATGAAGATAAACGCAAATTATATTTTCTGGCTAATGGACGCGAAGAAGGCCGTGATCCTTATTTCAGTCATTTCTACAGCGTGAATTTTGATGGAAAGAATTTAGAATTACTTACGCCGGAAAACGGAAATCATAAAATTTCAATATCTCCGGAAGGTCAGTATTTTGTAGATAATTTTTCACAACCGGATGTACCGAATATTGCCCAGCTAAGAACCATAAAAGGAAAACTGGTCACCACTCTTGAAAAAGCAGATATTTCAAGGTTGGAAGAAGCAGGATGGAAAGCTCCAAAACCGATCACTGTCAAATCCAGAGATGAAAAATGGGATCTTTACGGACTTATGTTCACTCCTACCCACCTGGATAAAAGTAAGAAATATCCCGTGGTCAATTATGTATATCCCGGTCCACAGGGAGGCGGAGTTGGCAGCCGTTCCTTTTCCCCTTCACGAAGGGATCATCAGGCGCTGGCCGAGTTAGGCTTTGTAGTTGTGGTCATAGACGGAACCTGTAATCCGGATCGCTCCAAGTCTTTCCACGATGCCTGCTACGGTAACATGGCAGATAATACTCTGGAAGATCAGATCTCCGGAATTAAACAATTGGCGGAAAAATATCCCTATATGGATCTGGATCATGTGGGAATCTGGGGACATTCCGGTGGAGGTTTCGCCACCGCTGCCGCGATGTTCAGATATCCTGAGTTCTATAAGGTGGGAATTTCAGAATCCGGGAACCACGATAACAGGAACTATGAAGATGACTGGGGTGAAAGATATATTGGTCTTCTTACCAAAGATGCAGACGGAATTTCAAATTATGAAAAACAGGCCAATCAAAATCTTGCTGAGAATCTTGAAGGAAAGCTCCTATTGGCACATGGAGCAATGGATGATAATGTTCCGCCCTATAATACCTATCTTGTAGTAGATGCTCTCATTGAAGCCAATAAAGATTTTGATCTTATAATTTTCCCTCATGCCAGGCACGGTTATGGAAAAGATTATTATTATATGATGAGACGCCGGTGGGATTACTTTGTAGAACATCTTATGGGGGCTACTCCCCCGGAAAATTTCGAAATTGATCCTTATAATAAAGACTGAATGCAGGAACCGGAAATAATAGAAATAGAAGAAAAGAAACTGGTAGGGATCAAAGTCTCTACCAGTCTTGCCGATGATAAGACCAGTCTTCTCTGGAAAAGATTCATGCAGTCCCGTGACGCCATTAAAAATAATAAGAACGATGACCTTTTCTCGGTCCAGATCTATGGTGAAAAGTTCATAAATGAGGACTTCGATTCACAATCGGTCTTTGAAAAATGGGCCGCAATGGAAACCGAAAATCATAGTTTCATTCCGAAAGGATTACAGGCACTGGAAATTCCTGCCGGACTTTATGCTGTTTTTATACATCACGGAACAGCCAAGGAATTTGCCGAAACTTCAAAATTCATATTTGAGGACTGGCTGCCTTCGTCCAAATATACTTTAGACAATAGGCCGCATTTTGAGATCCTCGGCGAGGAATATAAAGGTCCGGAAAACCCTGATTCAAAAGAAAAGATCTGGATACCTATAAAAAGTAAAAACTGATGCACCTCACAGATCAGTTTACCGGTTTCTGCTCCACACCATCTATTTTT
>JAWWBH010000139.1:0-7581 GCA_033721075.1 Christiangramia sp. | reverse complement strand
AGCCTTGCTTTTTTGGAAATCCTGTCCTCACCGCTGTCTGAATCATTTTCAAGATGGCCGGCATCGGTGATATTTCTTACATAACGAATTTTATAACCAAGATGTTTAAGATATCTGAAGACAAGATCGAATGAAATAAAAGTGCGGCAGTTTCCTAAGTGTACATTGCTGTAAACAGTTGGGCCACATACATACATTCCTATATGTCCTTCATTAATGGGAGTGAAAACTTCTTTTTCACCCGTCATGGAATTATAGAGTTTCAGGCTTTGTTCCTGGTAAAGCGCCATGTAGTAAATGTGTTTTTGAATTATTAGAACGAGGTGTCTAATTTAATATAATCCAGAAATTCTCTTCTGATTTCTTTTTGTTTAAAAGCTCCACCAAACTCACTGGTCACGGTACTGCTTTCAATATCTCTAATGCCCCTGCTGTTCACACAAAGGTGTTTTGCATCTACCACACAGGCAACGTCTGGTGTGCCAAGCACATTTTGAAGTTCATGCACTATCTGCATGGTCATTCTCTCCTGTACCTGAGGTCTTTTAGCAAAATAATCAACGATTCTGTTCATTTTTGAAAGTCCCACTACCGTTCCATTGGAAATATAGGCAACATGGGCTTTTCCTACAATAGGTAAGAGGTGGTGTTCACAGGTGGAATATACAGTAATGTTCTTCTCAACCAGCATTTCACCATATTTGTATTTGTTTTCAAAGGTAGAGGCCTTTGGTTTGCGTTTAGGGTGAAGACCAGAAAATACTTCATTTACAAACATTTTAGCGACTCTTAAGGGTGTTCCTTTCAGGCTGTCATCTGTAAGGTCAAGACCTAAAGTCTCCATGATGTGTCTCACATCATCCTTAATGAGATCGATTTTTTCACTATCGCTAAGGTCAAATGCATCATCTCTCAATGGTGTATTCGCACTGCTTCCCGCATGGGCATCGCCCATTTCTTCTATTTCATTCAATATCTTATCTACTTTCATGCTTTTTTGCAATAATAGTCGGTTTAAACCGTATTGGCTTGCAAAGATACATATTTATAAGATTTTAGCCGTATTCAAAATCATTTAGGCTTTACCCAACATATACTTTATATTTCATAATTTGCAGTAATTCTTAGTGCAAAGGGATGAGAAGTGGTAAAATACTGATATTAGTTTTAGTTTTCAGCTTTTTGGATACGGGCCCTATTTTTGCCCAGGGTTCTACCTGTAATGATATCGAACCATTCTGTGCTGGGAGCGAACGACTTACTTTTCCCAACTCCAATTATACCAACAGTACTCAAATTAACGGGGAGGCCGGCCCTTATTATGGATGTCTTGAAGAACAGCCTTATCCGTCATGGTTCTTTTTGCAGGTAGAAGATTCGGGGGACCTTAGATTTCAGATTTCCCAGTCTGAAAATGAAGATGGTAGCGGTGCTCCCCTGGATGTAGATTTTGTAGTTTGGGGTCCTTTTGATCGGGGGGAGGAATATTGTTCTGCAACCGCTCTAAATGAAGTGAATCTGGTGGATTGCAGCTATCTTCCCGATGCTGTTGAAACGATGACTATTCCAGGCGCCATGGCCAATGAAGTGTATGTGGTGGTGATTACTAACTTCCAGCAACAGCCGGGTTTTATCAGTCTTGAGCAAATTAATACAGGCGGGGGCTCAACCGATTGTTCTATTCTCGACAGTGATCTGGGGGAGAATATTGTGGTTTGTGGTGAAGATGAATATGTGCTGGATGGAACTACCAATGAGGCCGAAATTTATGAATGGTATATATATAATGAAAGTACTTCTCAATATGAACAAATTTCAGGAGCTGATGGCCCTACCTTAACCGTGACTCAATCTGGTGATTACAGGCTTGTCGTGAAAGATCTGGTTGGTGCAAGTAGCGATCAGGACGATGTGGCGGTCAGCTTTTACGATAATCCTCAAATTGGTGAAGTGTCAAGTCTATCGGTATGTTCTGAGGAAACCGAATTTATTGACCTTACTGAAACCGCCAATCAGCTTATTGCTCCAAATTCAAATCCAGGTGACTACAGGGCTGTTTATTATGAAAGTACCGCTGCCGTTGAAAATAACCAGGCTTTGACACAACCTGCTTCCTTTTCTTTCGAGGCTGGAGCGATCGTATATGCAAAAGTAGAGCATATAGAAAGCGGGTGTCTTTCTGAAGTAGAGCAATTTGAACTTCGCACTTTTGATTTTCCTGAATATCAAATACCCGAAACCACTGTTATCTGTATTGATGAGAATAATGATCTCATTGGTCCTGTAAGTTTGGGAACCGATCTTGGTTCAGGTTATAATTATGAATGGAAAGAGGGGAATGATGTTATAGGAACCAATCCCGTCATTACGCTGACCGAACTACCTTCTGAGAACCAGATAAGTTTGACACTGAGCCATATCTCTTCCGGCTGTGAAAAAGTGTTTACTACTATGCCGGTTGCGGTTTCAAAGCCAGGATCGGTTTCAATTTCTATTACGGGTTCCGACTTTGGGGATGGATATACCGTGACAGCAACACCCGAAGATGTAATTGGGGAAACATTTGCCGGTTTTGAATACCGGCTGGATAACAATAACTGGCAGGAAGGGAATGTTTTTAATCGGGTGTCACCTGGAAACCACGTGATAACAGTTCGGGAGATCAATGGCTGTGGGGAAACCAGTAGCGAAAGTTTCTTTCTGGTGGGTTATCCCAGGTTTTTTACTCCTAATTCAGATGGTTATAATGATACCTGGAGCCTTATAAGCAACAACGATATTAGTATAAAGAGGCTGTATGTCTTTGACAGGTATGGGAAGCTAATTCTTCAGCTAGATCCAAATGGAGGAAAAGGTTGGGATGGGACATTTAATGGCAAAGATTTACCGGCAGACGATTACTGGTTTAAAGTGGAATTTGTGGATCAGAAGACAGGAGAATATCAGGTATATATGTCTAATTTTACCCTAAAAAGATAAATAAAGGATGTCCAGGACTTTATGTATTCCTGATTCTGTGTAGAAGTTTTCGGTACAGAATCAGGAATATTTTTTTTAAAGTCCGAAACTAACTGAAAGAATTACCTTAGAAAGGTCTCGGTCAAACTTGATAGGATCTGTAAGTCCTGTGTTAAGAATAGGCATATTCTCTTCATATTGGGCCAGGCTATAAGCAAGGTCAAGATTAACACTGCCAAAATTATAACCTATTCCTCCCGTATAACCGGTTAAGTCTCCTACTCTGGTTTCATTTTTAAATGGACTTTCTTCAAACCGGTAACCCGCTCTTAGACTGAAATTGGAAATTCGGTATTCCCCTCCGATCTTGTAGGTTGAGGCGGCTTTCATATTTTCTGAAATATCCCTGTTCAGGTTTTGATAGCTCAGATCATTTTCAGGCTTAAATTTCATATTGGAATAATCCTTCCTGCTATAATCAAAGCTAATTAAACCCTGCTTCCCGAAAAGATAGGCAAGACTACCTGTTAGTTTAGAAGGGGTCTGGAAGCGATATTCGGGGTAAACATTTAAAATATTAGGTGCAACACTCACAAATTCATCCTGGGAGCTATTAGTTTCAAGATATTGTGTAGTTTCCTCTCGTATGTCGAACCATACAGGCGAGTCATAAGTAAGTCCCAGTCTTAGGTTTTCATTTACTTTGGCAATTCCTCCTAACTGGAATGAAAAGCCTTCTCCGTTAGTATTAAGGTTGTTTCCAAAATATACCTCGGTAGTCTCACTTCCTGAATTGCTATTAAATTCGCTTAGTTCAGTTGAATTTTCATAATTAACAAAATGCGTGTTTAAATTTAATCCGAGATATAGAAAATCCTTAAACTGGGTTGCTGCGTTAAAGCTAAACTTTCCGTTAAGGCCGGTCGCAACATAATTATAGCGCTGATCAAAATTTCCGGGTGCTATCAATGAGAAATAATCTGTGTTGGCCGGATCGTCCGCTTCTGCTTCGATTACATAGGCCTGGTATCCTAAAAAAGCCTGTTGTACCGGAAATCCATAATTTTCACCTAAAAATGAATACAGGTCTGAAATACTTTCATCATTCCTTAATTGAAGAAGATCCAGGTCCACACCATTGGCATAGTTCAGGAAGTATTGATCAATGGAGTTTGATGAAGTTCCTCTTACAACATAATCCTCATCGTATATCGAAGTGGAATTATAGTTAATCCCGACCGAAAATTTTCTCCAGTCGTTGTCCCCATTGCTTTTGAATACAAAAACACCTCCAATATTACCAAGATCGATTTCTGAATTTTCACTTGTGGAATTACCGCTATAATATCGTATGCTGTTATCAAGCCCCCGATAACCTAAACTTACAGATGCATTGCTCGATAGGAATACTGCTGAAGAGGCCGGATTGATTGTAATTGCAGAAAGGTCTCCGCCAAGTGCACCAAAAGCTCCACTCATGCTCACAAACCTTGCAGTTCCTGATAATTCACCTGAAGAATATCGGTAAGCATCATTTATATCCTGAGCTTTCAGTGACCCAACGGCAGTAATAATGATTAGTATTGATAATATCCTTTTCATTTTCAATTGATTTTCGATTATAAAAAAACCTCACAGGCTTATCAGCCTGTAAGGTTCTATAGTGAACTTTTGTTTTCTTATTGAATTCCTCCGCGGCCACCTCTTGATGATCTTCCGCCAGAACTTCGTGTTGTTGTTCCAGAACTCCTGCTGGAGCTACTCGAACTTCTAGTGGTAGAAGATCTTGTTGGGGAGCTACTATTACTCCTCCTGGATGGAGAAGATCTGTACGTTCTGTCAGTGCTTTGTGAGGAACGCTGATAAACAGGAGAGCTGTTGCGGCTTCTGTTGTAATCGTATGATCTTGAAGATTCGGTTCTACGATTGGTTCTTGTGTAAATGGTGCGATCATCATTATTGCTTGCGCTACTTCTTACACGTGAAGTTCCGTAATCTGAAGATCTGGAATTTCGAATCTCTCTTATACTTCTTGAATATGAACTTCTCGCCGAATTATTTCTTCGGTTTTCACCATCAGAATAATAAGCGGTTGAGTTTCTTCTTCCCTGATTGTAAGCTATATTGTTATTATAGCTATATGGGGAGTAATGGTGTCTATAATATGGGCGATAATAAGGATAGTATCCACTGTAAAAGGGATAACCAAATCCAAATCCTATATTCCAGTAAGATCCATAACCGTATGCTATAGGTCCGCCCCAATAACCTCCATGCCAATATGGATAGTACCATGGGTCATAAAACCCTCCATAATAAAAAGGAAAGTGTTGATAAGCCCATCCATATCGCCATGGGGAATAGAATCCATTATTATATATATTGATGGTATAGGTGTCTGGATCATCACCCCATGGTGCATTTCCCCCAACATAGGCTACATCGCCACCAATATCATTATAGTTTTCATAACCATCACTGGAAGTATAACTTTCCACGTCTGTAAAAATATCGCTTTCCAGGATCTCTCCATACATTTCTGATTGCTGTGCAAAAAGATTTTTATAGTAATGGTTATTGTTATTAGGTCTCACCTCTGTAGGTTGCGGTTCTTCCTGCTTCCAGATTCCAGGTCTGGACTCTCCGTATATTCCATCGGCCTCATAACCTGAATACTGGTACGAACCACAGGAAACCATAGCAAACAGGACCACCGGAATGAACAGGAGGTTCAGTTTGTTTCGTAAGATGTAATAAAGTTTCATTGATAATTCTTTTTATTGTTGGGCATGCTAAAAATAGTTAGTTTTGCCCGAACGGTTAGTACGATAACGTAGTAAAAGATACAAGTTTTATGCCAAATAACAAGAAATGGGTAAGAATCTAACAAAGCGAAGCGACGACTATTCTAAATGGTATAATGAGTTGGTAGTAAAGGCCGATCTGGCTGAAAACTCTGCCGTAAGAGGCTGTATGGTGATCAAACCTTACGGTTTTGCGATCTGGGAAAAAATGCAGGCTGAACTTGATAGAATGTTCAAGGAATCTGGTCATGAAAATGCCTATTTCCCTTTGTTCGTTCCCAAGAGTTTGTTTGAAGCTGAAGAAAAGAATGCTGAAGGCTTCGCCAAGGAGTGTGCTGTGGTTACTCATTATCGTCTTAAGAATGATCCTGATAATCCAGGTAAACTTATGGTAGACCCTGAAGCTAAACTGGAAGAGGAGCTTGTAGTAAGACCTACTTCTGAAGCGGTTATCTGGAATACTTATAAGAATTGGATCCAGTCATACCGGGATCTTCCAATAAAGATAAATCAGTGGGCTAACGTGGTGAGATGGGAGATGAGGACCCGCTTATTCCTGAGAACTTCTGAGTTTCTCTGGCAGGAAGGGCATACTGCCCATGAAACAAAGGAAGAAGCACTTCAGGAAACTGAATTGATGAATAATATATATGCGGAATTCGCTGAGAATTTTATGGCAATCCCCGTTGTTAAGGGTAGTAAGACTGAAAATGAACGATTCGCTGGTGCCCTTGAAACTTATTGCATAGAGGCTTTAATGCAGGATGGGAAGGCCCTGCAGGCCGGAACTTCTCATTTTCTGGGACAGAATTTTGCCAAGGCTTTTGATGTGAAATTTGCAACTAAAGAGGGTGGCCTGGAGCATGTTTGGGCTACATCCTGGGGTGTTTCCACAAGATTGATAGGAGCTTTAATTATGACTCATAGTGATGATAATGGTCTTGTGCTTCCTCCTAACCTGGCCCCAACTCAGGTGGTGATCGTGCCAATTTATAAAGGAGAAGAACAGTTAGAGCAAATATCTGAAGTAGCCAATCAGCTCGTTAAAGAACTAAGAGCCGCAGGGGTTTCGGTAAAATTTGATGACCGGGATACTCAGAAGCCTGGCTGGAAATTTGCCCAGTATGAATTGCAGGGAGTACCAGTTAGACTTGCCATAGGTCCTAAAGATCTTGAGAAAGGAACGGTTGAGCTCGCAAGAAGGGATACCCTCACAAAAGAGTTCGTAGATCGTGATAAAGTAGTGGATAAGATCAAATTATTAATGACTGAGATCCAGGAGGCACTTTTTGAGAAGGCAAGAAGTTTCAGGGATGAACATATTACTGAAGTGGATTCTTTTGAGGAATTTAAAAAAGTTCTGAAACAAAAAGGGGGCTTCATTTCAGCTCATTGGGATGGTACTCCTGAGACCGAAAATAAAATAAAGGCACTAACTAAAGCTACCATAAGATGCATTCCTTTCAACCGTAAAAATGAGGCCGGAGAGTGCGTGTTAACTGGAAAACCTTCTGAAGGTAGAGTGTTGTTTGCCCGTGCCTATTAAAAAATTTAAAAATTTTTGGTCAACATTTGCGGCATTGAAAAATAGTTGTATTTTTGCATCCGCATTTGAAATAAAAATGGTCCGTTCGTCTAGGGGTTAGGACGCCAGGTTTTCATCCTGGTAACAGGGGTTCGATTCCCCTACGGACTACGAAGAGAAACACTGAAAGAAAGTGTTAACGTTAAGCAACATTTTGAGTTGCATTTTGAAATAGATTATGGTCCGTTCGTCTAGGGGTTAGGACGCCAGGTTTTCATCCTGGTAACAGGGGTT
>JAWWBH010000138.1:0-7603 GCA_033721075.1 Christiangramia sp. | reverse complement strand
GGCGGCTCAATGATTCCAAGCACACATGCAGATTCACATGGTGCAGGACAAAGCCTTCCGGTGAATTCAGGAAAGTTATTCGTAGCATGAAGAATCCTTAAAGCTTTTTGCCAGTCATTTCTGTATACGGCATGATTGAAATCTGGAATAAGATTCCCAAGAGGGCATCCACTATGGCAGAATGGAATTCCGCAGTCCATACAACGCCCACCTTGTTTATTAAGTTCCTTTTTATCTAGTTCTTTTGTAAATTCATTATAATCCTTAACGCGCTCTTCAACTTTTCTCTTGTCTTCATCAACGCGTTCATATTCTAAAAATCCTCTTAATTGACCCATTTTTCTTAAGCTGTTTTTAAATCTACCTCTTCACTTAATTCTTTTTCTTCTTCAAGCCTCAATAAAGCTTTTTTATACTCTACTGGCATTACCTTTATAAATGCGCTGGAGTTATTTTCCCAGTCATCGAGAATAGCTTTAGCTACCTCACTTTCGGTATATTGATAGTGATTTACAATTAGCTCTTCAAGTTCTTCTAGGTTTTCATCTGAAGGTGACTCCAGGTCTACCATTTCCATATTGAAGTTATTCCTGTCGACACTATTATCGGGATCAAAGATATAGGCTGTTCCACCGCTCATTCCCGCTGCAAAATTCCTTCCTATCTTTCCAAGGATAACGGCAACACCTCCGGTCATATACTCACATCCGTGATCACCAATACCTTCAATTACCGCTTTCGCTCCAGAATTTCTTACGCAGAAGCGTTCTCCGCCAATACCATTGATATAAGCTGCTCCTGAAATTGCTCCGTAAAGCGCCACGTTACCAATTATGATATTTTCATTGGATTTGAATGTAGCTTCCTTCGGCTTGCGAATTGAAAGGATGGCTCCCGAAAGTCCTTTTCCAAAATAGTCATTGGAATTTCCTTCAATATTAAGATTTAGACCGGGTGCTGAGAATGCTCCAAAACTTTGCCCTGCTGAACCTTTGAAATTCAGAGTTAAAGTATTTGCAGGAAGCCCTTTGGCACCATGAATCTTAGAGATCTCGTTGCTTATGATCGCCCCTGTTGTCCTATTAGTATTAGCAATAGGGAAACTTAATGTAACAGGTTCCTTCCTGTAAATCGCAGGGTGAGCCTGTCTTAGAATCTCAAAATCAAGAACACCTTCAAGATTATGGAGTTGCTTTTCGGTATTCGATAATGGCACTCCTTCTTTTATCTTAGGTTTATGCAGTATGCTTGAAAGATCTATTCCCTGTGCTTTATAATGTGTAATCGCACGGTTCATATCCAGTTTCTGGCTTTGACCCACCATCTCGTCCATCTTTCTGAAACCAAGCTGAGCCATGATCTCCCTTAGCTCTTGTGCTATGAAATACATGAAATTGATCACATTTTCAGGAGTTCCTTTGAAGTTCTTTCTAAGTTCTGGATCCTGGGTTGCAATACCAACAGGGCATGTGTTAAGGTGACAGGCTCGCATCATGATGCATCCTGTTGCTACAAGTGGGGCGGTTGAAAAACCGAACTCCTCAGCTCCCAGCAGACAGGCAATCGCTACATCACGGCCGGTCTTTAATTGTCCGTCACACTCAACAACGATCCTGCTTCTAAGATTATTTAATAGTAATGTTTGCTGGGTTTCCGCAATTCCTAATTCCCATGGTAGCCCTGCATGTCGCAGTGAAGTTAGGGGAGAAGCTCCCGTTCCTCCATCGTAACCTGAAATTAGCACCACATCGGCCTTGGCTTTGGCGACACCTGCAGCAATCGTTCCTACACCTACCTTAGACACCAGTTTCACATTAATTCTTGCTTCCCTGTTCGCATTTTTAAGGTCAAAGATAAGTTGTGCCAGATCTTCGATCGAATAAATATCGTGGTGCGGAGGCGGCGAAATTAACCCCACATAAGGCGTGGAATTTCTTGTTTTCGCAATATCTGGATTTACTTTTGGCCCGGGTAACTGTCCACCTTCACCAGGCTTGGCTCCCTGAGCCATTTTTATCTGTATTTCTGTAGCGTTTGAAAGGTAATCTATAGAAACTCCGAATCGCCCTGAAGCTACCTGCTTGATCGCTGAATTCCTCCAGTTACCGTTGATATCCTTCTGAAAACGATCTGGATCTTCTCCACCTTCACCTGAATTGCTTTTTCCTTTAATCCGGTTCATAGCGATGGCCAGGTTTTCGTGGGCCTCTTTACTAATAGAACCGAAAGACATGGCGCCTGTTTTAAATCTTTTTACGATCTCGGTCCATGGTTCTACTTCATCAATAGGGATAGGATTCAAATCCTTGAATTTGAACATTCCTCGAAGCGTCATGAGCTTTTCGTTCTGTTCATTTATGATGTTGGAATATTCTGTATAGGTTTCATAAGAATTCTGCTTCACGGCCTGTTGCAACTTGGCAACGCTGGCAGGATTAAAGACGTGACGTTCACCATTTCTTCTCCAGCGATAATCGCCACCCATTTCAAGGTCTAGATCTGTATCTGTTTCAGGAGGGAAGAAAGCATGCTGATAGCGTTTCTGGATCTCTTTTTCTACTTCATAAAGTCCGATACCTTCGATTCTAGTAGGAGTATTACAGAAGTACTTATTTACAAATTTCTTGTTGAGACCAAGGATCTCAAATATCTGTGAACCTCGATAAGAAAGAAGTGTAGAAATACCAATCTTGTTCATGATCTTCACAATTCCCTTACCTATGGCCACATTGAAGTTGTTAACTGCTACTTCAGGATCTTTCTCGTTGATCTCATTCTTTTCAACCAGGTCATAGATCACTTCATTTACCATATATGGGTTAATAGCACTGGCACCATAACCAAATAAGGCGGCAAAATGATGTGGTTCCCTTGGTTCGGCAGATTCGATCACAATACCGAAAGAACTTCTTCGGTTATGGTCTTTCACTCTGTGATGTACAAAGGAGCAGGCGAGTAGTGATGGAATAGGAGCGAGTTTTGGGTTCACGTTCCTGTCTGAAAGTATTATTATATTGCATCCCTCATCCACTGCATCATTTATCTCAAGGATCATTTCATCCAGACGATCTTCAAGGCCGTTCATTCCTTTTTCAGCTTCATAAAGCATGGAAATCGATTTTGCCTTAAAGCCTGGATAATCTATATATTTTATCTTATCCAGATCTTCATTGGAAATAACAGGATTCTGGATCTTTAGTTTTTTACATTGTTCAGGAATTATTTCAAAAAGGTTGATATCCTCACCTACAGACAGGCTGATATCGGTCACGATCTCTTCCCTGATACCATCCAGTGGCGGATTGGTTACCTGAGCGAAAAGCTGTTTGAAATAATTGAAAAGCAACTGCGGTCTATCAGAAAGTACGGCAAGCGGGATGTCAGTTCCCATAGACCCGATCGCCTCTTTCCCATGAGAGGCCATTGGAGCAATTATAGTACTTATGTCTTCATAGGTATAACCAAAGAGCTTAAGCCTTGTTATATAAGGTATATCCTCTACAGGCGTTTTGTTCCCCGTATAAGGAACATTCGCTAAGGGCAAAAGGTTGTCTTTTAACCAGTCCCGGTATGGTAAACGGGTTACGATCTTTTCCTTTACTTCCTCGTCCTCAATAATGCGTCCCTCTATCATATCTACAAGGAACATTCTCCCGGGTTCAAGTCTCCCGTGGCGTAACACATTCTCCGGTTTTATATCCAGAACTCCGGTTTCTGAAGACATTACTACATAACCGTCCTTTGTCACTGTATACCTGGAAGGTCTTAAACCATTTCGGTCTAATAGCGCACCTATATAATTACCATCGGTAAAAGGAATGGAGGCCGGGCCATCCCAGGGCTCCATGATACAGGCATTATATTCATAAAAAGCTTTTTTGTTATCTATCATGGACGGGTTCTTCTCCCATGCTTCAGGCACCATCATCATAATGGCTTCTGGAAGCGACCTTCCTGTTTGAAGCAAAAGTTCCAGGGCCATATCCATGGAAGCGGAATCTGATTTTCCTTCCATGGTGATAGGGACGATCTTCTTGATATCCTCACCAAAGGTCTCACTTTCAAAGAGCTCTTCTCTGGCTCTCATCCTGCTTAGGTTTCCGCGCAGCGTATTTATCTCACCATTGTGGCACATATACCTGAAAGGTTGTGCCAGATCCCAGGTAGGGAAGGTGTTTGTGGAGAATCGCTGGTGTACCAGTGCTAATTTTGTGATCACATCGGGATCGTTAAGATCCTTATAATACTCATTAATATCCTGGGGCATTAAAAGTCCTTTATATATTATGGTATTAGTAGAGAGACTTGAAAAATAGAAATATTCCCTTTGTGCAAGTCCTGATTCCTCAACACGATGTTCAGCAATTTTACGGGCGGTGTAAAGTTTTGCATTGAACTTTTGGTCGTCGAGTTTTTCCGGGCGACCAACAAACACCTGCTGTATGGCCGGTTCAACCCTGCTGGCCATTTTTCCCAGACAGGAATGATTCACCGGAACCTTTCTCCATCCCAGAATTTCAAGTTGCTGGTTTTCAACCTCTTCTTCAAATATTTTCTTACATAGATTTGCCTGATTCTTATTTTTGGGTAGAAAGAGCATCCCAACTGCATAGGTCCTGAATTCTGGCAGTTCAAAATCACATACTTTTTTAAAGTAATCGTGAGGTACTTCTATAAGAATTCCTGCACCATCTCCTGTCTTTCCATCGGCGCTTACCGCACCCCTGTGTTCGAGTCGAACCAGGATATCAATCGCCTTATGTATGATTTGATTGGTTCTTTCACCATTAAGATTACAAATAAATCCTGCGCCGCAGTTATCGCGCTCATTTAGAGGGGAGTAGAGTCCCTGTTCTTTTATTCTCATACCTGTTTCCTTCTGAATTATTCTTTTAAAGTTAAATAAAACCAAAGGAAACGAGCAAAGATTAAGCACTTTAAAATCAACTTTTTAGGATTTGATAATTAAAGGGGGTAAAAATGAAAAATCAGCAAAATAATATACTCAAATTGTGAATTTAAAAATGCATGCAAACTGGTTTTGGACCAATATCATTTTAAGGTTTAATGGCAATCGAGGAGGTTAAAGTATTAAAAAATATAAGGGTGAAATTCCAGAAAAATAGCCGTGTATAAAATAGTTTTATAAGGCTGATTTACGTAAATTTATGTTCTATGAAAAATCATTAGAAAACCCTTTTCTATTTTGGTGATTGGCTCTCTAACTGAATTCTCAAATTCAGTGTATTTTCCCCCAAAATCTTTTTATTATTTGTCCTCTTTACCTGATGACTATTGTGATAAAGTCAATTATTATCACAAGTAATTTTACCCCCCTCTCCTAAATAATAGATTCATTCAATTTTTTAGTGTCAGCTCCATTTCTATATGGGATAAATCATTGTTATGGTTTAATCCTAAAAATTTTAATTATGGAAAATATTACTTATTCAGGAGTAAGATATTGGCATAAGGATAAGGGGGTAATAAATATCTTTTCAAGGCCCCTTGCCATTATTTTTATTCTATTGTTCCTTCCTTTAGTAACAATAGCTCAACATCCTTATGGATTTCTTGATGGAAATGTGGTCAACAATGACGGGAAACTGGACTGGGAAAATGTATATACCAGTACAGGGCTGCCTGCCGGTAGTATTTCAACGGGAATACAATTTGACCGCCAATTACCAGATGATATCTTTACAGGCGGATCAACCAAGGACCATTTGCCAATTAGTGGTTGGCTTAACAAGTTGCAGAATGGAAGTTCCAGTGACAAAACCAATATTCTACAGGCTGGTGCAATTTTATTTGAAGGAAGGATATACTTCTTTGGAAATCGTTTTTCTAATGAAGGTGCCACTAATATAGGTTTCTGGTTTTTCAAAGATGATGTTAATATTCTGGATGGTTCTTTTGAAGGAGAACATGAAATCGGGGACCTGCTGGTTGTCGCTGAAATTTCCAAAGGAGGGACCGTAGGAAAAATCGCTGCTTATGAGTGGAGAGGAGGCGCTGCAAACGGTGGAAATGTTCCAACCAGTCAAAAGACCCTTATAAAAATTGTTGATGAAGATAATCCACAACCCAATCTTCTTGCGGCTGTGGTTAACTCAACCGATGCAAGCACTCCCTGGGATTACCAGGCAAAAGGTGAGCCCTCCCCTAATATTATGCCACCAATAACCTTCTTTGAAGGCTTTATCAATGTTGCCGGTTTGCAACTGAACAATGCCTGTTTTTCTTCATTTTTGGTTGAAACCCGGTCTTCCTTTTCTCTAACGTCTATCCTTGAAGATTTTGTAGGGTCAAACTTCAATGTACAACCATTGGTTTCAATTGATGATATTGCCGATTGTGAAAGTGAATTTCCGAAATCATTAGTAGCTACTCCTACCGGAGGAATTCCTCCTTTGACCTATGAATGGAAAAAAGATGGTGTGATTATACCTGATGAAGAAGATCCAAGTATAATGGTTTCCGAAGCGGGAACATACTCTGTGACTGTTACCGGTGTAGGAGTTGGAGGAATCGGCACTTGTACTTCAGAGCCTGATACCGCTCTGGTGACTATCTATGAGAATCCCGAACTTTCCGATCAAACAGATGAATTTTGTGAGGATGCTGAAGGAAGTGGAAAAGTAGATAATATTGATCTAACCAGCTATGAAGCTGCTATTGGAATTCCAGGAGGCTCTTCAGGTACCTGGTATATAGGAGATGGCACAGGTGGGTCTCTGGTTGGTGATGCCACTGATGTGGATGGCGTTACCGATGGAGCAATTTACACTGTGTCCTATACCGATGAAAATACATGTTCAAGTACGGCAAAAGTCACCTTTACTATTTTTGATTTGCCTTTGCTATCCGATCAAACCGATCAGTTCTGTGAAGATTCTGAAGGTAGTGGTACCGTTGATAATATCAACCTTACCAGTTATGAAGCCGCAATTGGAATCCCAGGAGGCTCTTCGGGTACCTGGTATGTAGGAGATGGCACCGGTGGATCATTAGTAGGTAATGCGTCTGATGTGGATGGCGTTACCGACGGAGCTATTTATACTGTGTCTTATACTGACGGCAATACCTGTACCAATACAGCAAAAGTTACCATTAGTGTTTATGATTTACCTGAACTTACCGATCAAACAGATGAATTTTGTGAGGATGCGGAAGATAGCGGTAAAGTAGATAATATTGAACTTACCAGTTATGAAGCGGCTATTGGAATCCCAGGAGGCTCTTCGGGAACATGGTATGTGGGGGATGGTACTGGTGGAGCTTTAGTAAGTGATGCAACAGATGTGGATGGCGTTACAAACGGAGCTATTTACACAGTTTCTTATACGAATGGTAATACCTGTACCAATACGGCAAAAGTTACATTTACTATAAATCCGCTTCCTGAGGTGAGCATTTTACAACCACCGTCAGATCCTGTTTGTTCAAGTGACGTAGATCCAACCTTAGGGCTTGTATTTTTAGGTTCTCCTTCCGGAGGTACCTGGAGCGGTGATGTAGATGCTAATGGAAATTTTGTTCCCGATCTTTCGGAATCCACTCAAACCATTCGGTATGATTACACAGATGGAAACGGTTGTTC
>JAWWBH010000137.1:0-7611 GCA_033721075.1 Christiangramia sp. | reverse complement strand
GCCTATATTATAGACGATGTTGTGCATTATTGCGTGGCGAATATGCCGGGTGCGGTACCTCATACTTCAACGATAGCCCTTACAAATGTAACACTTCCGTATGTGCTTAAACTTGCTGAAAATGGCTGGGCAAAAGCCTGTGAAGAGGATATGGCGCTGGCGAAAGGACTTAATATAGTAAACTGCAAAATCGTTTGTGAGCCTATTTTAGAGGCTTTCAACTGGAATAATGCCTTTGTATAGAGAGAATACTTAAGACTAACCTAGATATAAATCGATAAGGCCTTCAGGTGTTATAACCTGGATGGTCTTATTTTTTTTATCCACTTTTTGAATGAATTCATCATTCATAGGGATAAGTATCTGTTTTCCGTCCTTTTCGATCTCGAAAAGGGCCTGAGCAGTGGAGTCGTTCACAGAAACTATCTTACCTATATTTCCATGTTCAGCATCCACAACATCAAAGCCAATGATCTCATGGAAGTAGAATTTATCTTCCGGAAGTTCGGGAAGGAGGTTAAGTGGAAGGTAGAGCTTAGCCCCAACCATGTCTTCAGCATCATCTTCAGTATCGATATCCTCGAATTTCACCCGGAGCAGGGTGCTCTTGTGAAGCGAGGAGCGTTCAATAAAAAATGGAACCAGATTTTCATTGTATTCAATGAAAACCGATTCCATTTCAGTGTAAGTTTCAGGTTCATCGGTGTCCAGTTTAACCAGCACCTCCCCTTTAAAGCTAAATTTACCAACGATATTTCCCAGGTAGAAGCATTCTTCCTTAGTCATCGCCGGGTGCTGTTTTAAGCGTCTTTTTTGTCTTCAGTCTTAGCTTCTTCTGCAGTTGCAGCTCCCACCTCTTCTTCAGCGCTTTCTACAGTAGCCTCATCTGTTGCTTCTGCAGCTTCAGCTTCAGCAGCGGCCGCAGCCTCTGCTTCTTCAGCTTCCCTGGCTTCAGCTTCACGCTTAGCGTTCGCTTCTCTTTCAGCCTCAAGAGCTTTAGCTTTTTCTTCTTCTTTTGCTTTTTCTAAAGATTCCTTCTTAGAACCAATTTTTCCTTCTTTTTCCTCCAACCAGGCTTTGAATTTCTCTTCAGCCTGCTCTTCAGTTAAAGCGCCTTTTTTCACACCTACTGCAAGGTGTTTCTTAAGAAGGGCTCCTTTGTAAGAAAGGATAGCGCGAGCAGTGTCAGTTGGTTGGGCTCCATTTTGCAACCAGGTAACAGCTCCGTCTACATCAAGTTCGATAGTAGCAGGATTTGTGTTAGGGTTGTAGATTCCCAATTTCTCCAAAAATTTACCGTCTCTTTTTGCGCGCGAATCAGCAGCGACAATCCAGAAAAAAGGTTTTCCTTTTTTACCGTGTCTTTGTAATCTTATTTTTACTGGCATAAAAATTAAATTTTGGGGTACTCGACCCCGGTTATTAATAAGTGTGCAAAGATACTACATTTTTCTAATTTTCAAGTATTTCTGATGCTATTTTGCTTTTGACCACAATCTCGATATAACAGGATGGTATTGGAGGTCTATTTAGGAAGAAATTTGGTTAAAATTCCAGGTTCGTGTTAAAAGAGGTTAATTAGTGCTAAACCCTGTTAAATAGGTTGTTAAGAAGTGAGTCGGGGTTTATATTTACGCAAAGGAAAAATTGAAAAAAAAGAAGCTATGAGTTATTCTGAGGAAGTTTCCAGTATGCTTAATGAATTGCTGGAGAAGAACTATGATGCTGAGAAAGGATATAAACTTGCTGCCGATAAAGTTAAGAATAAGAACCTTCAGCATTTTTTCGCTGAACGGGCGCAGGAAAGGTATGATTTTGGGCACGAATTGAAGAATGAGATACGGAATTTCGGGGAAGCTCCAAGCAAGGGTTCAAGCCTGGCGGGTGATGCTCACAGGTCGTGGATGAATCTTAAGGCAAGTCTTTCTAATGACAAGGACGAAGCTGTACTGGAAGAAGCCGTACGTGGTGAAAAGGCAGCGGTGGAAGAATATGAAAAGGTACTTAAGAAGTCTGAAATTCCTGCATCTACAGGAAATATATTAATGAAGCAGAGAAATGCGATTGTAGCTGCATTGAATGAAGTCAAAACGCTTGAGAAACAGGCTTAATTGAGCTACTATGGAACGTCTTTCGGGAAATCACCCCAATGACACGATACTGAAGGAATGTAAACATACAGATGCGAGCAATGTTTGATTGAAGTAGTAGTAGTTTTTAGTGTTCGTATCAGGCCTCACAAAAAATCCGAAATTTCAGGTTTTTGTGAGGCTTTTTTTATAGTTGATAAATCCTGAAAACTAAGTTTTATTTCAGCAATAAAGTTCCTTATTTTAGCCGGGATGGTTTAAGTTTGCAGACCATTTATTATTCTTCATAAAGGCTTAAAAAACAAAGGAATGTACCTCATTTTTGATACTGAAACCACCGGTCTACCCAAGCGCTGGGATGCTCCCTTAACCGATTCTGATAACTGGCCGCGATGTATACAGATCGCCTGGCAGTTGCACGATGAGATGGGGAAACTAATTGAAAGTCAGGATTACCTGGTGCAACCCGATGGCTTTGATATTCCTTATGACTCAGAGCGAATTCATGGTATTTCAACAGATCTTGCCAAAGAGGAAGGTATTCCTTTAGACGAGGTGCTGGAAAAATTTAATGAAGCCCTGAAGAAATCTAAATTTGTGGTGGGACAGAATGTTGGTTTTGATATCAATATCATGGGTGCCGAATTCATTAGAAGGGATTTTGAGAATTCACTTCAGGAAATGCCGGTGCTTGATACCTGTACTGAAACCACTGCTGAACTTTGCAGGATACCCGGAGGACGTGGAGGTAAATTCAAACTGCCAACGCTTACCGAATTGCACGAATTCTTATTCGATGAAGCCTTTGCAGAAGCCCATAATGCTACTGCCGATGTGGAAGCAACCACCCGTTGTTTCCTTGAGCTTATAAGGCAGCGAATATACAGCATAGAACAACTGGATGTTCCTGCAGATTATTTTGAGAATTTCTGCCAGGCCAATCCACAGCCGATCGAACTGATTGGACTGGAACATATAAACCTTAAGAAAGCTTCAGATGCGATCAGGAAAAGACTGGAAAAACAGCAGCCTTCCGATGATATTTCTCATGAAGAGATACAGGAGAACCTGGAGAAGCTGGACGAAATTCCTTTTGCGCATCTTCATAATCATTCCCAGTTTTCGATTTTGCAATCTACCATTAGTATTCCAGATCTTGTTTCTGCAGCTGCAGAGGAAAACATGAATGCTGTTGCGCTTACCGATCATGCGAATATGATGGGAGCCTTCCATTTTGTGAAAGAGATAGGTGTATATAATGGAAAGCTTAAGGAACATAATGCGGAGGCTGAAGAAAATGGGAATCCATTGAAGCGTCCTTTGAAGGCTATTGTGGGTTGTGAGTTCTTCGTATGTGAGAAGCATGATGATAAAAGCCGCAAGGATAATGGTTACCAGATCGTGATGCTGGCAAAGAATAAGAATGGTTATCACAACCTGGCAAAAATGTCTTCGCTGGCCTATACTGACGGGTTTTACTATGTGCCGCGAATAGACAAAGAGATCATTAAAAAATATAAGGAGGATGTAATTGTTCTTACGGGAAACCTTTATGGTGAAGTTCCAAGCAAGATCCTGAACCTTGGAGAAAAACAGGCAGAAGAAGCCTTGTTATGGTGGAAGGAAGAATTTGGCGAAGACCTTTATATAGAGATCATGCGCCACGACCAGGAAGACGAGAACAGGGTGAATCCTGTTCTGGTGGACTTCTCGAAAAAGCATGATATAAAACTGCTAGCGACCAACAATACATATTACTGGAAACAGGAAGATGCCAATGCCCATGATATTCTTCTTTGTGTGAAAGATGGAGAAAAGCAGGCCACACCAATCGGCAGGGGCAGAGGTTACAGGTACGGGCTTCCGAACCAGGAATATTACTTTAAAAGCGGTGATGAAATGAAGAGCCTTTTCAAGGACCTTCCGGAAGCCATCAGTAATATCCAGGAAGTTGTGGATAAAATAGAGCCATTTGAATTGGCAAGGGATGTACTGCTACCAAAGTTCACCATTCCCGAGCAGTTCCAGAGTGAAGAAGACCTGGTTGACGGGGGCAAAAGAGGGGAGAACGCTTATTTAAAACATATTACCTATGAGGGCGCAAAGGGGCGTTATGGAGAAATAACCGAAAGTATAAAGGATCGACTGGACTTTGAATTATCGGTAATTGAAAACACTGGTTATCCTGGTTATTTCCTAATCGTTGAAGACTTTATAAGGGCTGCCAGGGAGATGGGAGTTTCAGTGGGGCCGGGCCGTGGATCGGCAGCTGGTTCGGCGGTTGCATATTGCCTGGGAATTACAAATATAGATCCTATCAAGTATGATCTGCTTTTTGAGAGATTCCTGAATCCTGATCGTGTGAGCATGCCCGATATTGATATCGACTTTGATGATGAAGGCCGAAGCCGGGTTATGGATTATGTGATCAAAAAATACGGTGCCAACCAGGTAGCGCAGATCATTACCTATGGCACCATGGCGGCCAAGTCATCTATCAGGGATACGGCGAGGGTACTGGACCTTCCTTTGATGGAGGCCGACAGGATCGCTAAACTAATCCCGAATACCAAGCTGGCCAAGATCTTCGGAATGGATGAAAAGACCCTGAAAAGTAAATTCAGGGGAGATGAGGTAGAGAAGATCAATGAACTTTTGAATATAGCTGAAGGTGATGATCTGGAAGCTGAGACCGTGAACCAGGCAAGAATCCTTGAGGGGTCAGTAAGAAACACTGGTATTCATGCCTGCGGTGTGATCATCACACCGGGTGATATTACAGATTATGTGCCTGTTTCAGTAGCCAAGGACTCTGATCTTTATGTAACCCAGTTTGACAACTCGGTGGTCGAAAGTGCAGGTCTGCTAAAAATGGATTTCCTGGGCCTGAAGACCCTTACTTTAATTAAGGATACGGTAAAAATTGTAAAAGGCCGTCACGGGATTGAACTGGATCCGGATAATTTTCCGCTGGACGATGAAGAGACCTATAAGCTTTTCCAGAGAGGAGAAACCATTGGGATATTTCAGTACGAATCTCCCGGAATGCAGAAGCACATGCAGTCTTTAAAACCAACGGTTTTTGATGACCTTATCGCAATGAATGCATTATATCGTCCGGGGCCAATGGAATATATCCCCAGTTTCATTGCCCGTAAACATGGAGAGGAGGAGATATCCTATGATTTACCTGAAATGGAGGAATACCTGGAAGAGACCTACGGGATCACAGTATACCAGGAGCAGGTGATGCTTTTATCTCAGAAGCTTGCCGGATTCAGTAAGGGTGAAGCCGATATGCTTCGTAAAGCGATGGGTAAGAAGATCGCTGCCTTACTTGCGCAGTTGAAACCGAAATTTATTGATGGGGGTAAGGAAAAAGGACATCCGGAAGAGGTGCTCGAAAAGATATGGAAAGACTGGGAGGCCTTCGCTTCTTATGCATTTAACAAGTCTCACTCAACCTGTTATGCCTGGATCGCTTATCAAACAGCCTATTTGAAAGCGCATTACCCTGCCGAGTATATGGCCGCGGTACTATCTAATAATATGAATGATATTAAGCAGGTGACCTTCTTTATGGAGGAATGTAAGCGAATGAAGCTTAATGTGCTTGGACCTGATGTGAACGAATCCTATTATAAGTTCTCGGTAAATAAGAATAATGCAGTGCGTTTTGGAATGGGAGCGATCAAAGGAGTAGGATCGGGAGCGGTTGCAACCATTGTAGAGAACAGAAAATCAAAAGAAGGTCCGTACAGGTCAATTTTTGATATGGCAAAGCGAATAGATCTCAGGGCAGCTAATAAAAAGGCATTTGAGAACCTCGCGCTGGCAGGTGGCTTTGATGGGTTTGGAGGAACTCATCGTGCACAATATTTCCATGATGATGGTAGCGGAATGAGCTTTCTTGAAAAGGTGATAAAATATGCTCAGAAATTCCAGGAAAATCAGAACTCCTCTCAGGTGAGCCTTTTTGGAGAGGCCAGCGAGGTGCAGATCCCGGAACCGGAAGTGCCACCATGTGAAGAATGGGGAACCATGGAGAAATTGCGGCGGGAGAAGGAAGTTGTTGGAATTTATATTTCGGGACATCCTCTTGATGATTTTAAGATAGAAATGAATTACTTCTGCAAGGCTAAACTTACAGATCTTAGAAACCTGGAAAACCTGGTCAATCTCGAGCTTACCATAGGTGGCGTTATTACCGATGTGCAGCACCGGGTTTCCAAAAATGGTAAGGGCTGGGCGATTTTTATGATGGAAGATTATGATGATTCGTTTGAGTTCAAAATCTTCGGGGAAGAATATTTAAAGCTAAAACACTTTTTAGTGCCTAATAATTTTGTGCATTTAAAGTGTTATGTGAAAGAGGGCTGGACCAATAAGGAAACAGGTAAGAAAGGAGAGCCCAGAATGCAGTTTACAGATATGAATTTACTTCATGATGTAATGGATAAATATGCCAAAAAGCTTACCATTCAGCTAAATGTAGATGATCTGAAGAATGAAAAGATCGAATGGCTGAAAGATACTTTTACTGCGCATAAGGGTGAGAATCATCTCAACTTTGTGGTATATGAAATGAAAGAACAGGTAAAACTTCATATGCCAAGCAGGAAGCATAAGATCAAAATTTCCCAGGAACTCATTGAATTGCTGGAAAAGGAACAGTTTATGTATAAATTGAACTGATCCATCCTGCCTCCCCTTGGAGTGGAGAAAAAAGGGCCTGGGCCAGGGATTGAGGAGGCTACCGTGTAGCACCGAAAGCCCGGCCATGCCAGTAGCATGGGGACCCGCATAAAGCTTAACAATCAGCTTATAGCCAAATAAAATATAAGCACTGTAAGGAATAAATATAATATTGACTATTTTTACGAATCAAATTAAAAATTTAGAAAAATAACATATTATGGCTGTTGAAATAACTGACGCGAATTTTGAAGAACAAGTTCTTAAAAGCGATAAACCGGTAATGGTAGATTTCTGGGCGGCATGGTGCGGACCTTGCAGAATGGTTGGACCTATTATTGACGAAATTAGTAGTGAATATGAAGGAAAAGCCGTTGTTGGTAAACTGGATGTAGATGCCAACCAGGAGTTTGCCGCTAAGTACGGTGTAAGAAATATTCCTACCGTACTTGTTTTCCAAAATGGTGAAGTTGTAGGTCGCCAGGTTGGAGTTGCTCCAAAGCAGACTTACGCGGACGCTATTGAGCAATTGTTGCAATAAAAGTCACAAAAAGGAAATATATAAGCCACGCGATATGCGTGGCTTTTTTTATTCATAAAGTATAGGTAATTTAATCCCTCAAAGAGGGTTTGTTGTAGGGGTACTGATATTGTAATTTTGAATTTGCTGCTGAACCCTTTTTCCGGGATTGTCCCGATTTTTGATTACAGCCTATGAATATAGAAAAAGAACTTCACGACACCGGCGGATTTTTGAACCTGGACCTCCTGGCAAAGCAGGTGGTTGAGGGGTATATCTCAGGGATGCATAAGAGTCCGTTTCACG
>JAWWBH010000136.1:0-7670 GCA_033721075.1 Christiangramia sp. | reverse complement strand
TATAACGGAGAAAACCTTCAAAAGCTTCTCAATATAGCTTTTCTCAACTCCCATGGCTATAAGATATCCCGCATCTCCAAAATGAATGAAGATGAGATCACCAGCCTTGTACAGCGAATCTCTGCATCGGCAAGCGAAGAAAGCCGTTCTAAAAACGCCTTTAAACTGGCCATGATGAATTTTGATGAAGGTCTTTTTCAGCAAACCTATAATAAGCTAAGAGAGAAAAGAACATTTAGAGAGGTATTCCACGATGTATTCATCCCTTTACTTAATGAAATTGGGATGTTGTGGCAAACAGATACCATAAAACCCATACATGAGCATTATATAACTGAATTGATAAAGCAGAAAATATATCTGAATATCGCTGAACTAAAATTCACCAACCACTTGAATGGAGAGGGCGACAGCAAGATGTTCGTATTATTTCTACCCGATAATGAAATTCACGATATTGGAATACTATATCTTAATTATGAACTTCTGGCTGCCGGCAGGAATGCCATTTATCTCGGCCCCAGCCTCCCATTAGAAAATATCGATTATCTCCTGGACAAGCATGACAATCTTGTCTTTATAAGTTATCTCACGGTATCCCCAACTAACACAAATATCCATGAATTTATAGACAAGTTCCAGGAGCAGGTATGTAAAGAAAAACTACGAGAGTTACTATTATTTGGTCAACGCACCAAAGAAATTGAAACTGAGGAGCTTTCGGAAAATATCAGGGTTTACTCCTCTATCACCGATTTTACAAATACACTTTAAAAAATTTAAATGTCCAAGAACATAAATATAATCGGTTCCGGTTTCTCCTCGTTGGCTGCCTCTTGTTACCTGGCCAAGGCAGGCCACCATGTTGAAGTTTTCGAAAAGAACAGCAGCGTGGGCGGAAGAGCCCGCCAGCTTAAAAAAGATGGTTTCACATTCGATATTGGGCCTACCTGGTACTGGATGCCAGATGTTTTTGAGAGGTTCTTCGCCGATTTCGGTAAAAAACCATCAGATTATTATTCACTTCAAAAACTTGATCCGGCTTACCAGGTTTATTTTGGAAAAGGACAGGAAGTAACTATTCCAGGGAATCTTGAAGCGATTTACAGGAACTTTGAAAAGGAAGAAGCCGGCAGCGCTCTAAAGCTTGAAAAATTTATCACCAAGGCAAAGGATAATTACAATATTGCTATTAAAGATCTTGTTTACCGTCCCGGGATTTCTCCCCTTGAGCTCGTGACTCCGGCTACTACCAAAAGACTGGGAAGGTTTTTTACCGATATCAGCTCAGAGGTTAGAAAGGAATTTACCAGTACCAGACTCCGTCAAATCCTGGAATTTCCCGTCTTGTTTTTAGGGGCAAAACCCAGCGATACCCCGGCATTTTATAGTTTTATGAATTACGCCGATTTTGGCCTGGGAACATGGCATCCAAAAGGAGGCATGTACAAGGTTATCGAAGCCATAAAAGATCTGGCCGAATCACTTGGGGTGATCTTCCATCTCAATGCTCCGGCGGAAGAAATAATTACTGAAAAAGGAAAAGCCAAAGGTCTTATAGTAAACGGAAGGGAGTTTTATTCTGATATTGTACTCACTGGCGCAGATTATTATCATTCAGAACAATTATTACCTAAAAAATTCAGGCAGTATTCTGAAAGCTACTGGGACAAAAAAACCTTTGCACCCTCTTCCCTGCTCTTCTATGTGGGATTTGACAAGAAATTAAAGAATGTGTCACACCATACTTTATTCTTTGACAGCAGTTTCGAGAAACATGCAAAGGATATTTATGATGTACCTGAATGGCCTGAGGACCCTTTGTTCTATGCCAGTTTTCCTTCAAAAACCGATGAAACCTGTGCGCCTGTGGGAAAAGAAGCGGGAATATTTCTTATCCCCCTTGCTCCCGATCTTAAAGATACTCCTGAAATAAGGGAGCACTATTTCAAGATCATTATAAACAGGTTTGAAAAATTGACCGATCAAAAAGTCCATGAAAATATAATCTTTAAAGAGTCTTTTTGCGTAAATGATTTTAAGGAGGCCTATAATTCATATAAGGGTAATGCTTACGGGATGGCCAACACCCTGTTTCAAACCGCCTTTTTAAGACCAAAGATCAAGAGCAAGAAAGTTGACCAACTATACTTTACCGGGCAGCTAACCGTTCCCGGGCCAGGAGTTCCGCCATCCCTGATATCCGGAAAACTGGCTGCAGGCTTAATAGAAAAAAATGAAATAAATTGATATGAAAGTTATTTTTGATGATGTTTCGCGATCCTGCAGCCAATTGGTTACCAATCGCTACAGCACGTCCTTTTCGCTTGCCACCAAAATGCTGGCACCCTCAATCAGGCAGGATATATACAACATTTATGGTTTTGTAAGATTTGCAGATGAGATCGTAGATTCCTTTCATGACTATAACAAGGAGGAACTTTTCAATAATTTCGAAAAGGAGCTACATAAAGCTATAAAGGAGAGAATATCCTTAAACCCTATCCTTAATTCATTTCAGGAAACCGTTCATAAATATGGGATCGAAAAAGAGCTATATGAGGCTTTTATGGACAGTATGCGCCTGGATCTTTATAAATCTGAATATCTTAGCATAGAAGAGTATCGCCAGTATATCTACGGAAGTGCAGATGTTGTTGGATTAATGTGTTTAAAGGTTTTTGTGAAGGGAGACAGGAAGAGATATCAGGCACTAAAGAACCCGGCTATGAGCCTTGGCTCGGCGTTTCAAAAGGTAAATTTCTTAAGAGACCTTAAAGCCGATTACGAAGACCTTAGCAGGAGTTATTTTCCCAATGTTGACCTTTCTCAACTCAACGAAATGAACAAAAAGCAGATCATTAAGGAGATCGAGGATGATTTTCATCTAGGCCTAAAAGGAATTATCCATTTACCCGTGGAGGCCAAATTTGGAGTTTATACGGCTTATATTTATTATAAAAAGCTTTTGCAGAAACTTAAGAAGGTTCCATCTTTGGAGATAAGAAAACGCCGGGTTAGAGTACCTAATTATGAAAAGGCCGGCCTGCTAGCAAAATCTTATATTTCATACCGACTGAACCTGATTTAAAGATCACAAATTATGAATGTTTTACTTTGGATAACAGTATTTCTTGGAACCTTCATTATTATGGAGGGAATGGCATGGTTCACCCATAAATATATCATGCACGGATTCTTATGGAAGCTGCATAAGGACCATCACAAAAAGGACCATAGTAGCTGGTGGGAGAGAAATGACCTCTTCTTTGTGTTTTATGCACTGGTAAGTATTGGCTGCTTCCTTATGTGGAAATATGATAATGTCTGGATAGGTTTGCCAATAGGACTTGGAATTCTTGCATACGGAATCACATATTTCACCGTTCATGATATTTTTATACACCAGCGCTTCAAGATCTTCAGAAATGCAGATAACCGCTATGCAAAAGGAATAAGAAGGGCTCACAAGATCCACCATAAACATCTGGGAAAAGAGGATGGGGAATGTTTCGGAATGCTTTTCGTACCTTTCAAATATTTCAGAAAATAACAATCTTCAAAAAATGCTAGTACCAGATTATTACTACGTTATTGTGGGTGGTGGTCTGGCAGGACTTCAGCTGGCATCACGCATCAATAATGACCTGTTCTTTAAAGGAAAGAAGGTTGCCATTATTGAGCCATTCGAAAAAAATCAGAACGATAAGACCTGGTGCTTCTGGCAAAAAACTTCCGGCAAATGGGATCATTTAATCCATAAATCCTGGAAGAAAGCTGCTTTTTTCTCTTCGGAAACCGAACAGATCCTTGATCTTGGGGATTATTCCTACAACATGATCCGTTCCGAAGATTTCTATGAGAATGTAAAAAAAGAACTGGAAAATTCAGAAGACTTTGTTTTCATCCAGGACAGGATCGAGAAGATCGATCCGGTTACACGTGCCGCGATAGGTGAAAAGGCCAATTATACAGCCACTCATTTTTTTGACAGCAGGCTAAACGATGAATATAAAGAAGCTGATAAACATACTGCCATATATCAGCATTTTAAAGGGTGGATGATAGAAACAAAGGAAAAAATCTTTACTCCTGAAAGCTTTACCATGATGGATTTCAGGTTAAGATATAAAGACACCACAAGCTTCACCTATGTCCTCCCGCTTACGGAAAATAAAGCCCTGGTAGAATTCACCTTTTTTACTCCTTTCCTTACCGATGAAAAAGTATATGATAATATGCTTGAAAAATATCTGAAGGAAATACTTCTGCTCAAGGACTGGAAAGTCACGGGAACCGAAACCGGGATAATTCCAATGACCGATTTTCCATTCCATGAAAATAATTCAGCCTATATAACAAAGATCGGCACCGGGGGTGGATGGGTAAAGGCCTCATCTGGTTATTCCTTCAAAAGCACCGAAAGAAAAACAGAACAGATCATTGAAAATATCAAAAGTGGGTTGAATCCTTCAACAGGATTATTCAACAAGCATTTTGCCCGCTACGACTCGATATTTCTTGATGTATTATCCAGAAGAAATGATCTTGGCGAACGTCTTTTCACCAAATTTTACACAAAGAATTCCATAGAGGACATCTTCAGGTTCCTTGATGAGGAAACAAGCTTTTCAGAGAACCTGAAAATTATGTTTTCGCTTTATCATCCTGAATTCGTCAAGTCCTTTTTCAGAAAATTATAAGCTATTCGGCTATAAGTTGATCTAAGGTATTTCTGAAATTATCGCTATTCCAGTCGGCTGCTCCTACTTTATCCACTACAATACTACCGTCTTTGGAAATAACATAAGTGGTTGGCAATGTTCGGCCATCCATTGGCTCAGGAGCTTTGGTAAGCATTTTATATGAAGGCAGGGTGAACCTTTTGCGCTTCATATAGTTCTCAACGGTTTCGTGCTGTTCTCCAGAAACGAACAAAAAAGTAACCTTATCCTGATAATCCTCATACAGTTCCTGAAAACTTGGCATTTCGGCAATGCATGGAGGACACCAGGTAGCCCAGAAATTAACGATCACCACTTCATCCTTAAACTGTGAGAATTCAGTCCTCTTCCCCCTGCTATCCTCAAGCACCCAGTTATAATCTGCGATCTTTTCCCGATCTTCCTCATCATTTACCGATGGCGCAAAGGATATAAGTTTATTAACGAAGATCTGAATAGGCTTTCGCGTTTGCGGAATGATCATCGCAAGGATAATAACAATAAGAATGATATTGGACCACTGATTCTTAAAAATCTTCATGAGATGCTAATTGAATTTTGGCAAATTTAAGACATAAAAAAACTCCCTGAAAAGGGAGTTTTCATTTTATAATTTCAGCTTAAAGATTAAGCCGCGTTTTGCTTCTTGATAAGATTAAGAGCAGATCCATGCTTATACCACTCAATTTGTGGGTTATTGTAAGTATGGTTTGCCTTAATGGTATCCTTAGACCCGTCTGCATGAACGATCTCAATTGTCAACGGAGTATCAGGAGCGAAATTCTCAAGATCCACGAAATTGAAAGTATCGTCTTCCTGTATAAGGTCATAATCATTCTCGTTTGCAAATGTAAGCGCGAGCATACCCTGTTTCTTAAGGTTTGTCTCATGGATACGGGCAAAAGATTTAACCAGTACAACCTTAACCCCTAAATGTCTTGGCTCCATAGCTGCGTGCTCCCTGGAAGAACCTTCGCCATAGTTATGATCTCCAACTACAACAGTAGGAATACCTTTTTCCTTGTATTCTCTCTGCACTGCAGGTACACCATCGTACTCACCGTTAAGCTGGTTCTTCACGAAGTTCGTCTTCTTGTTGTAAGCGTTCACAGCACCTATCAAACAGTTGTTTGAAATATTATCAAGGTGTCCTCTGTAACGCAACCATGGTCCTGCCATAGAAATATGGTCAGTAGTACATTTACCCCATGCTTTTATAAGAAGTTTTGCTCCGGTAAGGTTCTTTCCGTCCCATGGCTCAAAAGGAGTAAGTAACTGTAGCCTTTCACTATCAGGAGCCACTTTTACTTCAACACTGCTTCCATCTTCTTTTGGAGCAACATATCCTGCATCTTCCACAGCAAAGCCTTTTGTAGGAAGTTCAATTCCCTGTGGCTCATCAAGCATCACTTCTTCCCCATCTTCATTGATCAGTTTATCACGGGTAGGATCGAAATCAAGCCTTCCAGAAATTGCAATTGCTGCAACCATCTCGGGAGAACCTACAAATGCGTGAGTATTAGGGTTACCATCGGCTCGCTTAGAGAAGTTACGGTTAAAAGAGTGAACGATCGTGTTCTTCTCCTCTCCCTTTCTGTCTGAACGATCCCACTGGCCAATGCATGGCCCGCAGGCATTCGTAAAGATGGTTGCGTCAAGATCTTCAAAGATCTGAAGCAATCCGTCTCTTTCAGCCGTAAATCTAATTTGCTCAGATCCCGGGTTGATACCAAAATCAGATTTTGCTTTTACTTTTTTATCTACCGCCTGTTTTGCGATAGAAGCTGCCCTGGTAAGATCTTCGTATGAAGAGTTTGTACAGGAACCTATAAGACCCCAGTCTACATTAATTGGCCAGTCATGTTCCTTGGCTTTTTTCCCCATTTCAGAAATTGGAGTAGCAAGGTCTGGAGTAAATGGACCGTTTAGATGAGGCTTCAATTCAGAAAGGTTGATCTCGATAACCTGATCGAAATATTGTTCCGGGTTAGCATATACCTCATCATCACCGGTTAGATGCTCACGAACTGCATTAGCAGCTTCAGCAACATCTGCACGGTTTGTAGCATTCAGGTAACGCTCCATAGAGTCGTCGTACCCGAAAGTTGAAGTAGTAGCACCAACTTCAGCACCCATATTACAGATAGTTCCCTTACCTGTACATGACATTGAGCGCGCGCCTTCTCCGAAATATTCGATGATCGCTCCGGTACCACCCTTAACGGTAAGAATACCCGCAACCTTTAAGATCACATCTTTTGGAGCTGTCCAACCGGAAAGAGAACCGGTAAGTTTCACTCCAATAAGTTTAGGGAATTTAAGCTCCCACGCCATTCCAGCCATCACATCAACCGCATCTGCTCCACCAACACCAATAGCGACCATACCAAGACCTCCGGCATTCACCGTATGAGAATCGGTACCTATCATCATTCCACCAGGGAATGCATAATTTTCAAGAACTACCTGGTGAATAATACCTGCACCCGGCTTCCAGAAACCAATTCCGTATTTGTTTGATACTGATTCCAGAAAATCGAAAACCTCGCTGCTGCTTTTGTTAGCAGCCTGAAGATCTATCGCAGCTCCCATTTTAGCCTGGATCAGGTGATCACAGTGAACCGTAGTTGGCACTGCAACCTGTTTCTTTCCAGCCTGCATAAACTGCAGAAGCGCCATTTGAGCCGTCGCATCCTGGCAGGCAATCCTGTCTGGTGCAAATTCCACATAATCCTTTCCTCTGGTATAAGCTTCTGTAGCTTCACCGTCCCATAAGTGAGAATAAAGGATCTTTTCTGAAAGTGTCAAAGGTTTCCCAACAACCTCACGTGCTTTGTTCACACGATCGGCCATATGGCTATAAACCTTTTTAATCATATCAATATCGTATGCCATACTCTGTTTAATTTATGTTCTAAAAAAGTCTTGCAAAAATAGGGATTTTAC
>JAWWBH010000135.1:0-7680 GCA_033721075.1 Christiangramia sp. | reverse complement strand
CTATCACTAGATAAAACTCCTCTTCAGGTTTAACAATAGCTCCCAGCCAGGTTTCATATTTATCATCTTCAGATCTTGCCATTATGTTAATACTTTCAGGAAGGTGACCGGCTTTAAAATCTTCTCCATCCCGGGTATCAATCACTAGAATTCCTTCTTCAACCTCATTAACATTCAGAATAAGCTTATTCGCCCATTTGGTTCGCTGTACATTCTCAGGTCCTGTTTTATTGATATCCACATTGAATCCGAAGTAAGATGGAATGAACGGCTGATCTTTCAGTATCTCTTCCACGAACTCATCTTCAGTCTGCTCTTTAAAAGCCCAGTTCCCCTGGCGCTCATTTCCTAATGTACTGGAGGAAGCATCGCTCATATTCTTGCCACAAAGCGATCCCGCTCCATGAGCCGGATATACCAGAGCATCATCAGGAAGATCGTTGAGCTTCGTCTTTATTGTTTTATACATCTGCTTTGCAAGATCTACTCTCTTCGCCTTCATATTCCCGGCCTTTTCTCTAAGATCTGGCCTTCCTACATTGCCAATAAAGAGTGTGTCACCAGTGAATAATGCGGTTTCATTTCCATCTTTAGCCACGATGGTAATGCTATCGGGTGAATGTCCCGGCGTATTTATAGCGCTGAATTCTATATTTCCAACATCCAGTTTATCGCCATCATCAAAGCTTTTATGCGGATAATCGGCTCCCACAAGTTCGCTTACATAAATGGTAGCACCTGCCTCCTCGTGTATCTGCAAGTGGCTGCTAACGAAGTCGGCATGCGGATGAGTTTCAAAAACAGCAACTATCTTTGCGCCCTGTTCTTCAGCATATCTGTAATATTGCATCGGGTTTCTTGAAGGGTCTACCAGCGCCATCTCTCCATCACTAACAATGGCATAAGAATAATGGGCCAGCGGGCTATCTTTAAACTGCTTTATGGTCATTTCTATTCGAGTTTTTTATTGGTTTGTTTCTACTTTATTTTCGCTCTAAATGGGAAAAGGGTCTGATTCGCAAAATCCTGCGGAAAATCTTCATCACCCTTAAATCCAATTTCAATTTTTCTTCCATTCTTTGGTATATAGGCCGTACCAAAAATATAATCCCATATACTCAGGCTGAGTCCATAATTCATTCCGAATGGTCTTTCTTCCGGTAAATCCTTTGAGTGGTGCCAGATATGCATTTTCGGATTATTCAGCACATATTTTAAAGGGCCGTAATCCCAGCCGACATTGGCATGATTAAGGTGGCCAATAAATACCGTAAACATATGTACCACAAAGAACTCCCGGATCCCGAAACCTATCATGGCTAAAGGAATATATTGTACCGACTTGTAAATTATCGTTTCCATGAAATGAAACCTGAACTGGGCAGCAAACCCCATCTCCTTCACGCTATGATGTACCTTATGGAATTCCCAAAGCCATGGCTGGCGGTGTAACTGTCTGTGAACATTCCACTGAATAAAATCAGCAATAATGAACATTATCAGCAATTGAGTCCAGGCAGGCAGGCTGTCAATTTCCACCGCTACGATATTTTCAATACCAAACAGGCCCAGAAAATCATTGAACAACTCAACTCCCACATTGCTTAACGCGTTATAACCAATAAGAGAGAAGAGGAAGAAATTAAAAAGGATGTAAAAAGTATCCAGCCAGAATCCTTTTCTGAAAAGCTTTTGATCTTTTCTCCATGGAATGAGGATCTCAAGAAGCCAAACAAGAAGGGAAAGACCAATTAGCCAGTAAAAATAGCTTGTCCAGGTTGGATTCGTGATCTCATCCACCAGGTAATTAAAATACCCGGTAAAAGAATTCTGAATTATGTTAATGTATTTTTCCACCTCAGTTTAAATTTCCAGACACAAAAATATAAATATAGGTGAGTTAGGGAAGTAACATTTGTTACAGTTCCAATGGAACAATTGGATTGGGGCTTTATTCCGGAAAAAGGAGAAGGAAATTCTCATTTATGCCCTTTCAATAAGCCTAAGGTAATGCTTACGGCCAAAGGTCATAAAGTAAACCAGATAACCGAAAAAGAACATTAGAATGCTGGCAAGAAAGAGGCTGTTTATTTGAAAATGAAAATAGATCGCCATATAAACTATCAGGGTGAAAACGGCAGAGGGAAATAGATAATTAGAAAATATGAAGCCTGTCACCTCTACCTTCCTGATCTCTCCTTCTTTAAATTCAAGTTCCAGCGGCTGACTGCCACACCAGTCGACCCTGGCTTCAATAAGGTATTTTCCTTCAGGTATTTCAAAAGACAAAACCTCATCATGCCTGATCTCAGTAAATTTCTGGCCATTCAGATAAAGGTGGTAGGTCTTCATCTTATTAGCCCATTCAGAATTTCTCTTTATAAGAAGCTTAGGCATTTTCCAGGTTATAATAGTCTGTGTAACATTTGTTACAGATAAATTTAATCAAGAAAATTATATTGCGCCTATCAAAAAGGAAATGACCTTTTTGCCCCAAACACAGGTGTTTTTTCATAATAGATCCAGACGCCAATTCTGCCCTACCAGAATTGGCGTTTTTATTTATAAAATTCACTTATATCTTCGAGTTTCTTTCTATATATATCGGGAACCAGGGCATCTCCCGCTGCATAACCCACGGGCAAAAGCAAATATGCTCTTTCATTCGCGGGACGCCCCAAGAGTTCTGCCAGAAAATTCATAGGACTTGGGGTATGCGTCAAAGTCACCAGGCCTGCATTATGAATTGCGGATATCAGCATTCCGCAAGCGATGCCAACAGATTCATTCACATAGTAATTATTATGTTTCTCACCATTTTTGTCAAGCTCATACACTTCTTTAAAAACGACAATAAGCCATGGAGCCATCTCAAGGAATTCCTTGTTTTCATCGGTTCCCAAAGGAGCAAGATCTTTAAGCCAGCGCTCGCTCATTCGGCCGCTATAATTTTCCTTTTCCTCCTGTTCTGCAGCCATTCTTATTTTTTTCTTCAGGTCTGAATTAGATACTGCGCAGAATTTCCAGGGTTGTTTATGAGCTCCGGAAGGAGCAGTCCCGGCACTCCTGATAATATTCTCAACGACTTCCTGTGGCACCGGATTATCAGAAAAATTCCGTACAGACCTTCTGCTGTCCAGCCACCTGTAGAATTCCTTTGACCTCTCTAACATTTCCCCGGAAGAGAAATCCTCCGGCTGGTAATGCAAATGCCTGAATCCGTTAATTAGCTTTTCTCTGGCGGACATAATTTAACAAGTGTTTATTCAAATTTATTAAAAGGATTTGAAGATTTAAGGATTCCCTGTAAGGAATGTGAGATTGCTTCGCTATGCTCGCAATGACTCGCGAAACGTTACTGCGAGGGAGCACGCGACCGAAGCAGTCCCAGTTTGATTCCTCAAAACAAGATGAGATTGCTTCGTTTCACTCGCAATGACAGGTGCAACGTGAGATTGCTTCACTTCGTTCGCAATGACAGGTGCAACGAGGGATTGCTTCACTGCGTTCGCAATGACTATTATCTTTTGGAGAGTTTTCCCAGAAACCTGATGAGTTTATTCTTAAAACCGGTATAAGGCGGATGCAGAAGGTCTGTAGCTGCCAGGCGTTTCTGAAGCATTACCGGCCTTTTCTTGGAAAAGGTTTTAAAACCATCGTAACCATGATAATGGCCCATCCCGCTGGAACCTACTCCACCGAATGGAAGGTTATGCTGCGCCAGATGGTATATTGTATCATTAATGGTCACCCCACCGGAAAGGGTGTTTTTAAGCAACTTATCAATTCGTTTCTTACTGGTATCAAAATAATAAAGCGCCAGAGGTTTTGGTTTTTCATTCACATAATCTATAGCATCTTCGGGCGTTTCCAGATTGAGAACCGGCAAGATGGGACCAAAGATCTCTTCTTGCATGATCGCCATCTCATTGCTGACATCAAAAACCAGCTTTGGAGTCATTATTTTTCCCTCACCCGAAGATGTTTCCGAAGTAATTTCCACTACAGTAGCTCCTTTAGCCTGGGCATCTTCTAACAGATAGTTAAGCCTTTTATAATGCTTTTCGTTAATTATATGGCTATACTGTTTATTATTTGCAATATCGGGATAGAATTTTCGAACCGAAGTGATCACGGATTCCTTAAATTCAGCATTCATTTCCCTGGGTAAAATAACATAATCGGGGGCCACGCAGGTTTGCCCTGAGTTAAATAGCTTGCCAGCCATGATTCGTTTAGCAGCTCTTTTTATCGAATAAGAAGAGTGAATAATCGCAGGGGATTTACCTCCAAGTTCGAGGGTTACCGGGGTAAGGTTTTGTGCTGCAGCAGCCATGATCATTTTTCCCACCTGCGTAGAACCCGTAAAGAAAAGATGATCAAATGGCATTGATGAAAAATCTTTAGCCAGTTCAGTATCTCCTGTGACGCAATGAATATATTCCTCGGGGAAATTTGAATTAATTATCTCCTTTAGCACATTGGCAGATGCGGGAGCGATCTCGGAAGGTTTAATGATCGCATGATTACCGGCCGCGACAGCATCTACCAGTGGGCTTAATGTGAGCAAGACCTGGTAATTCCAGGCGCCCATAATGCCTACACTACCGAGTGGCTGGTACTGATAATAGGCTGAAGCCGGCAACAAAAACCAGGAACCCGAAACTTTTCTCCTTTTAGTCCAGCTCCGCAAGTTCTTCATCGCGTGTCTTATTTCATCATGCAAGGGGAATATTTCCAAAACCAGCGTTTCCTGGTGGGACCTGAAACCAAAATCACTGGAAACCGCCTCGATTAGCCTCTCCTTATTTTCATCAACAATAACTGAAAGCTTTTTCAGGCTTTGCATCCGCTTCTTATAATCTGGTGGAGAGCTTCTGAAAGCAGTTTTCTGTTTTTTTAGCAGGTTCTCTAATTCAGTTCTGGTCATGTGCTCTGCCTTTAAAAGTATTCATAGAAGTATAAATGCCGAATATTTTTCCTACCACAATATCCAGTAATCTTTTAGGTAATATTCCTTTAATAAAAGGAAGGAAATAAATGATCAAAGGCATCCTAAGTACGATCTTTTCCTTTTCTATCGCATTAATGATCTGCCTGGCAACTTTTTCAGGCTTCAGTACAGAGATAACACTGGAACTCACTCCTTTAAACATGCCGGTATCTATATAATATGGCGTGACCGTAAGTACCTTTACTCCTGTTCTTTCCCTTTCCATTTCTATACGCAGGGAGTCTGACCATCCGCTTAGCGCCCATTTACTGGCACAATAGACCGACATTCCAGGGTTTGCAAGCATACCAGCAGCTGAAGAAATATTTACAATATGTCCACTGCCTCTTTCTATCATCTGCGGAAGTAATTTTAAAGTAAGTTTCATAGGTGCGATCGAATTCACCTGCATAGTATGTTCAATTTCTTCGGAAGTATGATCTTTGAAATCCTTTCCCGTAACCACCCCGGCATTATTGATTAGAATATCTACCTGGAGACCCCTGCTAATTAAGCCATCTATAGTTTCCCGTAGCTGTGATACATCGGTAAGGTCTACGCTTAAAGGAAGAATCTCACAATTATTATTACTTAATTCTTCTACAGCTTTAAGAAGAGCTTCCCGGTCTATATCCAGAATGATAAGCCTGGCGGCTCCTTTTTGAATAGCTTTATGGCCCATTAGCAGGCCTATGCCTGAAGCGCCTCCGGTAATAAGTACAGTTTTATCTTTAATTTTCGTCAAGGTAATAGTTATGGAACTTTCTTAATACAGGTATTTTAAATCTAACCGAAGCAAATGAGTTTTAATTGAATTCGGCGCAATCTTCAGAAGGTACATATACTCCCGCGGCCTGCTGGTATACCAACTGAGCTCCCAGGTGTCCCACATAGGTTAAAGTGCCACTGCCTGCAAATAATATCAAAACCAGAATAACCGAGAGCGTTTTAGTTTTAAAAAGATCAATATAACCGGTTAGAAGTTCCAGTCCCAGGGCAGCTGTAAAGATCCATGCCGTAATAATTGCAAAATTCTCATGATCCTTTAGCACTGTAGGATCGCATAATTCCCTTGATACTATGCCATCAGCCATATCTCCCGTGTAAACAGCTATCCAGACACCTATAACACCGAGAATCAACAAAAACCTTCCCCCCTGTTCCCAGGTGATCCTCGAAGACCACAGGCCAATCAGTTTAAAAAGCGTGGCCATGAGCAAAAGTACTATCGGAAAATGAACGGACAGAGGATGATAAACCTCTGTCCGCCAAAATTCTGGTATTTCAGTCATACCTATTCCATAATTTTCACTGAAATTGGATCAAGTCTTTGTCCAACTTTTTCAACTTCAACTTCTACCTTCTGACCTTCCTCGAGTGCAGAAAAATCTACCTCGCTACCATTTCTGGTAAGACTGGTAGTTTCGGTAAAATAAAGTTCCAGTGTCTTATTATCATCGGTAGTCACATAGATTTCGGTCTTTTCAGCCTCTACTTCCTTAATGGTTCCCTGGTAGGTCCCTGATTCCACTACATCGGTACTTTCACCACAGGCGAAGAACAAAAGAATGGTGCTGTACATTAATCCCTTTAAAATTACAGATCTCATATTAAATTGTTTAAGATTAGATTTTGGTTTAAACTATCCTGAAATTAGTTAAAAAAGCCCTGAAACCAAAGGTATAGTGGGAATTTATATATTCTTTAAGAGTTTAAGGATATTTGCCAATCAATCTTCCTTTTTAGGATATATCATATTGAAGGATTTCATTAGATGAAACAGGCCGGGTAAAATGACCGCTCCTCCAATTATAAGTGAAATCCCCAAAACTCTTATCACAGAATCCGGGGCCGCACCAGCAAGAAGGTCGACTTCTGAAGTACTGGTTATAATGAGATTGGGAAAGTGCGTGTTAACCGCCGCGAATATCACAAGCAGGATCTGAATTCCCGCAAGTATCCTTGTTAGCATACTATACTGTTTCTTTATGGCCCTCCATAAGGGAAGAAGCAGGATTGCGGAAAGGATGATCGCAATAATTGACAGGGGATTATTCAAAAAGTCCTTTACGAATACCATATCGTTAAGGTATCCATAGGTAAGAACGGTTCCGCCTATAAGTACCAGAACAATCGTGAAAACAGCCGATTTACGGCTGTAAATCTTTCTAACCTCCCCAGTGGTCTCTCCAATTAAAAGGGTTGAAGCAAGAAAGGCACACAGAGCGGCATAAAAAAGGCCTGTAAGAAGGGTGAAAACGTTGAGCCAGGGAAAGAGAAAGATATCGGCGAATCCCATTTCAGAATAATCTGAAGTGAGAACAATCCTTCCGCTGACGAGGGTTCCAAAGGACATTCCCAGAAAGATAGGAGTAATAAAACTTCCAATCCTGAAGAGCCTGTTATACCATACCTGCGAGGCATCTACCACAGCATCATAATGCCTGAAGATAAAAGCCACACCCCGAATGGTAATACCCAGAAGCACCAGCGTCAAAGGAATATGCAAATAAATAATGATGATATTAAAGTAGACCGGAAAGGCGATCCATAGGATCACAATAAGAATTATGAGCCAGATATGATTAGCCTCCCAGATAGGACCCATTACGTGATATATGGTATCCCTTGTTAACTTCCTGTTTTTCTTTGATGAGAACAATTCAACTATCCCTGCACCAAAATCG
>JAWWBH010000134.1:0-7708 GCA_033721075.1 Christiangramia sp. | reverse complement strand
TTCTCACGAACGTTGGTTCCTGGACAGGGTATGTACTCATATCCTGGCCTTTGAAGCTGATTCCCAGGTGTATTTCTTTGAAGGTAGTTTCTCAGATTATGAGGAGAATAAGAAGAAAAGACTTGGTGGCGATGTAATGCCAAAGCGAATCAAGTATAAAAAACTGGTTAGATAATAAAATTTAAGCTCTATACTTAAAGCCATAAACAAAAAGGAGTGATTGAAAAATCACTCCTTTTTTAATTTTTACTAAAGTCTAAAGTCTTTTTTGCTTAAAACTTAAGGCTTATTACTTTTAGCCTTCTTTTCAGGCATTGGCCCGCGAAGGTGTATGATGAGTCCATCAAGAAAATTCCTAAGAAACTGGTCTCCACATTCCATGTATTTTTCATGATCTTCTCTTCTGAATATTGCACCCAATTCACTTTTGGTGACTTTAAAATCGACCAGTTTGCAGATCTCAACGATATCATCGTTGGTCAATTTATGTGCAACTCTTAGTTTCTTGAAAATATCATTATTAGTCAATCCCATTATTCTCTTTTTTATTGATTCTTAGATCCAGATTAGCAGCATAGGCCTCCGCTATTTTCAGGTCTTCTTTATTTTTTATAGCCTCGTTAGCGTCTTTTAAAAGGTTTTCAGCTTCCTGTTCAAGGCTGTGAATATAGTTAGAATCATCTGGTTCCTGTTTTTTTAGATAATGAAACATTAAAAGAAGTTTCTGAATGAGAATAATATCATGTTTACAGTAGGTGCGTATGGAAGCCATTACGTTGTATAACAGATCATTGAATCCTATCGTGTTTAACTTGATATATACTTTTTCATCTCTGGTAATCTTGCTCGTATCTTTTTTACGCATTCGCAAAGCTAGTAATTCAGTAAGATAATCTATTCCATTGATCGCAGTCCCAGGGTCATTTATTCCTGGGGACATCGCCTTTACAATAATTTCTGTGATCTGCTTGAATGCAAGGGTGTAATTATCTGACACTAATTCTTCCCGGGCGAAGTTGAAGTTGGATAATATCCGTTGAACAGTGTGTTCATCAAGTTCTTTTTTAGATCTGAAGAGAGGAATCCCGCTTAATACGAATATTCCTTTCACCGGAAGTATATGTAGCTTGGTTTCTTCCTTTTCACAAATATCGATAAGATTCTTAAAGGACATATTTTGTAAATAGCCGCTTTTATGAGAATGATATTCATACCAGTCTTCTGTAGCATTAAAATCTTCAAGATTTTTCTCTTCCTCCTCAATAAGTTCCTGAAGCCTGGATTTTGCGGTATTGAAAATCCTTTGCAGAATATTACTTATCTGAATACTTTGAGAGATATTATGAATAAAATAGATAAAGGCATAGATGCATACAACTGTTTCAATAATTCCCAGTAATACAGAAAACCCGGGAATCTGATATTTGTCTCCGGTAGGCTGAATCGAAAAAAGAACAAAAATGCAATACAGGATAGTGAATAAATATGTTCCCAGGATTACCTGGTGTCGACGATCGCTTATTAGGCCTGGAAGAAGCCTGGGAGAATAATTATTAGATGCCTGACTCAGCAACAGCATCACCATTGAGAAACTGAATACCACTACAGAAATAAGGCCTGAGATCAATGCGCTAAGAATGGTCATCGCCGTATCTCCATTGTTCACAACCAGGATAGGGGCATGTTCAACAAGATATTTTGAAATTCCCTTGTTCTCCAGAAATAACATAAACACGGCGAATAAAAAACCCAGAAAGGCCAGTAGGGTAGGATAGAAAGCGATGCGACTTTCCAAAACATTAAAAAAGGAAATAGAACGATTGTATAGTTGTTTCATGAGCTGGCAATTCAATTAATTAAAGTTAATGAAAGTTTTATAAGGCTTCAGCCTTTAATAATTATTTAGCTAAAGCAGACATATTGTCACCAATTAACTGAGTTTATGCGACAAAAAGGCATTAATTTTTCTCTGGTATTCGAATTGCTAATAATTAAATGAGTTTCAAAAACAAATAACAATTAAAAATATAGAGCTATGAGTTTAATTAAAAGAAACGACACAAATTGGTTGCCATCAGTTTTTGATGATATGTTCAGAACCGATTGGCTGGGCGGAACCACTAATGTAAACAGCATTGGTACCAGTATTCCTGCTGTAAATATCAGGGAGGATGATGATAGTTTCAATGTTCAGGTTGCAGCACCTGGTAAATCCAAGGAAGATTTCAATATTGAATTGGATAATGATGTATTGACAATCTCTGCCGAGGAGAAAAAAGAAAATGAAACAACCGATAAGAATGGCCGTTTTACAAGGAAAGAATTTAGTTACAGCAACTTTAAGCGTTCTTTTGGCCTTCCAGATTCGGTAGATAGTTCTAAGATTTCTGCCTCCTATAATAATGGAGTTTTGGAAATAGCTCTTCCAAAAAGAGAAGAAGCTAAAGTGCAGGCAAAGAGAATGATCGATATATCTTAACCTGAAGAAATTTGATTAGTTATTAAAAGCGTCCCATTGGACGCTTTTTTATTCTAGGAGGGTAAATACCCGAGACTCGCCTCGTTAGTAAATGTTGTAAAGTTTGAAAATGTGTTCAACTAAAATGCTCCGTGGGCTTACCCCGGAGAAATTTTACTTAATAATCCAGTAATACCCAGCGATTCCCTGCACTTTGTATGGTGAAAACCTGTTGTGGTTTAATACTAAGTATCTTTGAATTAGTTCGAATATCAAAAAGATCATCGCTACCCTGAAATATAAAAGGTTTTTCTGTATTTCCCGGCCAGTTGATGAGTCGTATTATTCTCCCTTTGTTAGCAGCGGAAGGGGGTATGATAAGTCCTGAAATCTGATTATTTATTCGTAGTGTACCTATTTCATCTGTAATTGTAAAATCTCCGGTTGAACTGGTGGTGGAGGAGTAGTTTTCAAAACCCGCATTGACCCATGAAACCTGGCCAGTCGCATTTGTCATCATAACCTGACCTTCAGTCCCTCTTGCTGTTGGGAATACATATTCTGTTTCGGGAGTGAGTCCAATTCCAAGCCTTCCTGCAAAATAACCGGCAAATACATTACTGTTAGCATCTCCCAGGGCTAAGCTGTATATTCCATAGATATTTCCAACACCCTGAACACTTCCAATTTCTGAATAGATCCCATAGTTGTTGCTTTTCGCTCCAAAAGTGCGTCCTACCCGGTTAAATATTCCGTAGATATCATTGGTTCCAGTATTCTGATAGGTTTCATTGAAAATACCATAATGAATTCCTGTTCCAACTCCGCCAACATTCGTTTTAATACCGTATTTGGTTCCATTGGTAGCACTACGGTTATCATTGATAATTCCATAAGTGGTCAAATTATCCGTTGCGGAATTAGCGTTATCCACTTCTAGACCTTTCTTTAAAGTCAGGTCTTTTCCTGTACCAATTGCGATCTGTAACCTGGAGCTTATCTGGTCAGTGCCAATTCCAACACTTGCATCCCTGTATATTAGATCGCTTAGGTTGTTTGGACTACTAGTAGTGCCTGGTTTATAAAAATTAGCAGAAGAAGCGTCAGCTAACATGGGTTTCCATTTTGTCTCTAACGCATTCCAGTAATAAAAACCGGCATTGTACCCGGTAATATTTTTATTCAGGAAGATGAACATCCCGTGCTGATCACTTCCCGGATTCTCTGCAGGGAATTTTTCAATTCTGGGAATAAGGATTCCGTCAATACTGGCTGGATTATCTTTATTGGTAGCAATAATATCCAGTTGGGCCTTCGGATTCGAAGTGCCAATTCCTACCTGTGCAGAAAGGTAAGTGGTAAACAGCAAGAATAAAAAAGCATAATAATTTCTCATTGACAAACATGTTTTATTTGTCATTTAAGTAAAATTCAAATGCTTTAGGTTCAGCCAAATATATATTATTTTCTAATGCGTGTAGAAAATATTTTAAGCCATTTCGTTAATTTTTCCCTGTAGTAATTTGATCTCATCCCTTAGTCTGGCTGCCTGCATAAAATCTAACTCTTTTGCCGCGGCTTCCATGGCTTTTCGTTTTTCCCTGATCTTTTTCTCCATCTGGGGTTTAGTGAGATACTCGGCCTCTTCTTCTGCTGCTTTTAGATCAGGACGCTTCTCGTGCTCATAGATGTCAAGTTTTTCTTTGATCAGAGCACTGTTGAATTTCTTGACAAGAGGTGTAGGCGAAATATTGTTTTCTTCATTATAGGCTATCTGCTTCTGGCGTCGGTATTCGGTCTCATCAATAGTTTTTTGCATGCTATTCGTGATCTTATCGGCATACATGATCGCCTTGCCGTTTACATGTCGCGCGGCACGTCCAATTGTCTGGGTAAGGGAGCGGTTACTTCTAAGAAAACCTTCCTTATCAGCATCGATGATGGCTACCAATGAAACTTCCGGAAGATCCAGCCCTTCTCTCAACAGGTTGACTCCCACAAGAACATCAAAAAGCCCTTTTCGCAGGTCCTGCATGATCTCAACCCTTTCCAGAGTGTCAATATCTGAATGTATATACCGGCAGCGAATATCGATCCTTGTAAGGTACTTTGTAAGTTCTTCAGCCATTCTTTTGGTCAGGGTAGTCACCAGGATTCTTTCGTCTTTTTCAACTCTCAACTGTATCTCTTCAATTAGGTCGTCTATCTGATTCAGACTTGGCCTAACTTCTATAATGGGATCCAGTAAGCCTGTTGGGCGTATTACCTGTTCCACATAAACTCCCTCACTTTTCTGAAGTTCATAATCAGCGGGAGTTGCACTTACATAGATCACCTGATTCTGAAGTGCTTCAAATTCCTCAAATTTCAGCGGACGGTTATCCATCGCTGCCGGCAATCGGAATCCATATTCCACGAGGGTTTCCTTCCTGGAGCGGTCACCACCATACATGGCATGCACCTGTGGAATGGTGACGTGACTTTCATCAACCACCATCAGGTAATCATCGGGGAAATAATCAAGCAGGCAGAAGGGTCTTGTTCCCGGTTTTCTGCCATCCAGATATCGTGAATAATTTTCAATTCCAGAACAATAACCAAGTTCACGGATCATCTCCAGGTCGAAATTAGTTCTTTCATCAAGTCGTTTGGCTTCAAGATGTTTTCCTATATCCCGAAAATAATCCACCTGTTTTACCAGGTCATCCTGAATTTCGTGAATGGCGTTCTGCAGAACGTCAGGTGAGGTTACGAACATATTCGCCGGGTAAATATTAAGCCTGTCATATTTTTCGATCACATCATTTGTTCCCGGATCAAAAGCTTCAATTTCTTCTATCTCATCACCGAAGAAATGGATCCTGAAGGCATTATCTGCATAGCTGGGAAATACATCCACCGTATCTCCTTTTATTCTGAAATTTCCATGGCTGAATTCTGCTTCGGTCCTTGAATAAAGACTTTGCACAAGACTGTGCAGGAATTTGGTCCTGGAAATCTGCATGTCTCGTTCTATGGAAACCACATTCTTACGGAATTCCACCGGGTTCCCAATACCATAAAGGCAGGAGACAGAAGCTACAACTATCACGTCCCTTCTTCCGCTTAAAAGAGAAGAAGTGGTGCTTAGTCGGAGTTTCTCGATCTCTTCGTTGATGGAAAGATCTTTTTCTATATAAGTTCCTGAGGTAGGAATGAATGCTTCCGGCTGATAGTAGTCGTAATAACTTACAAAGTATTCTACCGCATTATCGGGGAAGAATTCCTTGAATTCTGAATACAACTGGGCAGCAAGGGTTTTGTTATGTGCCAGTACCAGTGTGGGTTTTTGAACATCCTCAATGACATTTGCCACGGTAAAGGTCTTTCCTGAGCCCGTAACACCAAGTAAGGTTTGATACTGTTCCTTTTTATTGATCCCGGTGACCAGTTGCTTTATCGCTTCGGGCTGGTCTCCGGTAGGTTTGTAATCTGATTTTATATTGAATTTCATTCAGCAATTTTCTTTTCACCTTTGCTATATAACCTTCTTTTACCTGTCAGGTATAATTCGCGAATAGCTGTTCTGATTAATAAAAGAAATAATATTGGCTAATTCATAGCCTCACGAAATTAAGCAATTATCACACCGAAATCAATTTTTTAAGTATACCCCGGGCAATTAAAGATCCCGCTTCCTAAGCAAAGCTAAAGATAAGTAAACAAAGATCATGATCCAGATGATTACAATAAGTAACTGATACCAGTGAATGCCATAATCTTTATTTAATTCCGAGCCTATCTGGCTGGCAGCGGTTTGTACCGCATTCAACCTTGAAAATGGCTCTACAATAAGATTGCTCATGGATTCGAGAGGGAAGAACTGCATGATCTTTTCAGCGATATCAGTGCCTTTGAAAAGCTTGAAATTAAGTAACGCGAAAAGGATATTCTCGAAAATAAACCATACCACAAGAAAACCTAAAGCAAAGGCCGACCGCTTCACAAGAATCCCAAGAAACATACAGAAGGCAAAGAATCCCGTAAGCTTTACAAAATAAGCTACCAGGTATTCCAGGTCTGAGAAAACGATAGAGAATTCATTATAATCTGAAAAGGAATAACCTAGGATCATTGAAACCACGAAAAGAAAGAGAGTAGAAATTCCTGAGAACATAAGAACTGTAAGGAATTTCGACATGATGAATTCCTTTTTGCTAAGTCCGTCAATCAGGTTTTGTTTTATAGTTCGGTTACTGTATTCGTTGGACATCATAGAGACAATCACGATCGCCAGGAACAGTTTCAATAGAGCGGCGATATAACTGTTAAAATGCCATATATAAGGGAAGTTGAATATTCCCTGGTCAGCCACACGAAATTCTATTTCTCCAATTTTAAATTCAATCGAAGCAATGAGGGCTATGAAAGTGATAAGGATAAAATAGGTAATGATGAGTATCCTTGCCGAGCGACTATAGCGTAATTTGGTATATTCTATTTCGAGTAAACGTAGCATTAGTTCTGTGTAGTTTGGTTGGTTAACTGAAGAAATTGCTCTTCAAGACTTTCTTTACGTTTTATCAAATAGGAAAGGGAAAGGCCTTTCTTAAAAAGATAAGAGTTGATCTCTTCAGCTTCCATTGGATCATCAAGGAAAGCAGTAAGCACCCCATCTTTATGATTTATTTTGCCAATTTTTGGATGTGTTTTAAGAAGCTCCTCAAGCTTTTGCATATCAGGGGCCTTCAATTCAAAGAATCCGTGGCTGTGAATGATCTCGTCAACGGGTCCGCTGTAAAGTTTAACTCCCTTGCGTATGATCACCACGTGAGAACAAACTTTTTCCACTTCATCCAGCAGATGGGACGCCAGTAAGATAGTAGTTCCGCCAGCCGCGATCTTCCTGATGATCTCCCTTATCTGGTGAATTCCCTGGGGATCAAGGCCATTGGTAGGCTCATCAAGGATCAGGATTTCCGGATCGTTCAACAGGGCAGAGGCGATAGCAAGACGTTGCTTCATTCCCAGGGAAAAGGTTCTGAATTTACTGTCTTTCCTATCCAGAAGTCCTACGATCTCAAGTTTCTCATGGATCTTTCTGGTGCCGGTCCCTTTGATTTTACATACCAGAGCCAGGTTCTGTTCTGCGGTCATATACGGATAAAAATTAGGGTGCTCAATAATGGCTCCCACCTTTTTTAGAGCTTCATGAGTTGTAAGCGTTCCGTCAAACCACTTAAAATCTCCCGATGTTTTGTTGACTACATT
>JAWWBH010000133.1:0-7910 GCA_033721075.1 Christiangramia sp. | reverse complement strand
TGTAAATAGAAACTTCGATTTATGAGAGAAGACTTGCAGGTTTATGACAATGTATTGCAACTCATAGGTAATACGCCGTTAATTCACCTTAACAAAATAACCAGTGATTATAAAGGAAAATATTTCGCTAAAGTAGAAGCCTTTAATCCTGGTCACTCCACAAAAGATAGAATAGCCCTTTACATCATAGAAGAAGCTGAAAGAAAAGGTATCTTAAAACCTGGCGATACCATTATTGAAACCACTTCGGGAAACACCGGATTCAGTATTGCAATGGTAAGTATCATTAAAGGCTATGACTGTATCCTGGCGGTGAGCTCAAAATCTTCGAAAGATAAGATCGATATGCTTAAGACGATGGGAGCAAAGGTATACGTTTGCCCGGCGAATGTTCCGGCAGATGATTCACGCTCTTATTATCAGGTGGCAAAAAGGCTTCATCAGGAGATCAAAGGTTCTGTTTATATAAACCAGTATTTCAATGAGCTGAATATGGATGCTCATTTCAATTCTACAGGTCCTGAGATATGGAAACAAACTGAAGGAAAAATAACACATTTGGTTGCCTGTAGTGGAACTGGAGGAACTATTTCTGGAACTGCAAGATACCTGAAATCTCAGAACGCTGATATTAAAATTCTTGGTATAGATGCATTTGGATCGGTACTCAAGAAATATCACGAGACCAGGGAGTTTGATGAAGAGGAGATATACCCATATAGAATTGAAGGTTTGGGAAAAAACCTTATTCCTACGGCTACCGACTTTGATATCATAGATAAATTTATCAAGGTAAGCGATGAAGATGCTGCCCATACTGCCCGTGAACTTGCCAGAACAGAGGGGCTTTTTGTAGGTTATACCAGTGGTGCGGCTATGCAGGGCTTAAAACAATTTTACGAAGAAGGCGAATTCGATAAGGATTCCAGGATAGTTTTGGTATTTCCAGATCATGGTTCACGATACATGAGCAAGATATATAGTGATGACTGGATGAACGAACAGGGTTTTTTCGATACAAAGAACGAAGCTTCCTCTCAAACCATAGAGATCATCAAGTAAAAAAGAATATTAACACTTATTAACAAAAGCATTCTATTTTTTGTAGGATGCTTTTGTTTTTCTTAGCTTTCGATGTTTAAAATTTACTTTGTAGAATTGGGCCAAATTTCAGTATTTTTGCGGCTCGTCTAAAAAATGACCGATGAAGGATTTATTTGATAAAATTTACAAAGACAAAGGACCGCTAGGTAAATGGGCAGAACAGGCAGAAGGATACTTCGTTTTTCCTAAACTGGAAGGACCAATTTCGAATAGAATGAAATTCCGTGGTAAGGAAGTAATAACCTGGAGTATCAATGATTACCTTGGACTTGCTAACCACCCTGAGGTACGTAAAGTGGATGCTGAAGCTGCTGCCGAATATGGATCGGCTTATCCTATGGGTGCGAGAATGATGAGTGGTCATACAGATCTTCATGAAAGACTTCAGGATGAACTTGCTTCTTTTGTAAACAAACAGGCTGCATATCTGCTGAATTTCGGGTACCAGGGAATGGTTTCTACTATCGATGCCCTTGTTTCCAAGCAGGATGTAATCGTATATGATGTAGATGCTCACGCATGTATTATTGATGGTGTAAGATTACACCTGGGGCAGAGGTTCACCTACAAGCATAACGATATGGAGAGTATCGAAAAGAACCTTCAGCGTGCCACCAAGATCGCAGAGCAGACCGGTGGTGGAATTTTGCTTATTTCTGAAGGTGTTTTTGGAATGCGCGGAGAACAGGGAAAACTTAAGGAGATCGTTGAGCTTAAGAAGAAATATAATTTCAGATTATTTGTAGATGATGCTCATGGATTTGGAACCCTTGGTAAAACTGGTGCCGGAGCTGGAGAGGAGCAGGGCGTTCAGGATGAGATAGATGTTTACTTCGCTACTTTTGCTAAATCCCTGGCCAGTACAGGTGCTTTTATCGCAGGTGATAAAGAGATCATAGATTATTTAAAATATAACCTTCGTTCACAAATGTTCGCTAAATCACTGCAAATGCAGCTGGTGGTTGGAGCTTTGAAGCGTCTTGAAATGCTAAGAACAATGCCAGAGCTTAAAGAAAAGCTTTGGGAAAATGTGAATGCTCTTCAAAATGGTTTAAAAGAACGCGGATTTGATATAGGTACTACTCAAAGTTGTGTGACTCCGGTTTATCTGAAAGGAAGTATTCCTGAAGCGATGGCCTTGGTGAAAGACCTGCGTGAGAATCATGGAGTTTTCTGTTCGATAGTGGTTTACCCGGTAATTCCAAAAGGACTTATTCTTCTTAGAATGATCCCTACCGCGACACATACATTAGATGATGTTGAACAAACACTTGATGCTTTCTCAGCGATTCGTGAAAGACTGGAGAATGGAACTTATAAAAGACTATCCGCATCTGTAACAGCGGCCATGTCGAATAAATAATAATATGTGCAATAATACAATTAAAAAGCCCTGCTAATTGCAGGGCTTTTTAATTGATAGCTGATATTTTATTTTACTCTCCTCCATCATCGTTTCCTTCCCCTTCATTTTTCTTTTTTCTGCCAAGCTTTTTACTTCTTTGTCTTCTTCTGTTTCCTTCATTTGAATCTTCCAGGAATTCGTCTATTTTATGAAGATCAAACCTGTATGAAACTCCGGCTGCTACCTGCCATCTCGAAGGAGTATCCTTAAAGTTGATAAGGCCTGCTACATCAAACTGCAGATCCTGGCCTACCAGGTAGGCTGCACCGGCTCTAACAAGGTCATCGGCATAAATATCGCTCCAGATACTTTGGTATTCACCAAATACAGCAAATTTTTGGGTAATGGCATGCGTTAAAGTTCCCATCAGGATATAAGACCTGTAATCCTCTGAAAGTTTATCACCAATGAAGTTCATGACTAATACCCATCTACCCCAGTTATTTTGCGTAATGATAGCCGCCTTTGGGCTGAATTTCCCTTCCCCTTCATATAGATAAGGATTATCTCCAAAAGAAAAGTTTGCCCCTGCATAGAGAGATACGGCTGGGATTAGCTTTTTCCATTTAAAGCGCTGATTCGCTTTCCAGCTGTATAAATTTGGTTTATCTTCTTCGAGACTTATATAGGGATCAAATATGAGGTATTTTGCTCCTATGGTGTTGGATTTAAAGTTTCTGACCCTGGACTCATCCTGGGTTCCCAGAAAATTGCGTGAAATATCCTGGTTTTCAAAAGCTCCCGTAAGGTTGAGTTCAAGATTTTCGAATAGCAATCCGTACCTGAGCTGATAATCAATTCCCCAAATATCTGTTGAACTGGCGAAAGCGGAATGTTCATCATTTCCAAGGTATCCGCCGGTCTCAATCTGGATAACACTGGTTCCTACCGCAAAGGCTCCCTGAGACTGTCCAGGTCGGTTTGAATTTATGGTTTCGGTATATTGGGCATGAAGCGTGGATACGAAGATGAAAAGAAGGCTAAATAAGGCTGATTTGCGCATAATTACTAGCGTTGGTTGTCTCAAATATATAAGTTTTATTATAATTTTATCGTCGAAGCTTTCACGATTGTGAAGGCTTATTTTTATTTTTGCAAAAAGCTTAAACAATGTTAGAAGCATCATTTACCGGAGTATTGAAAACGATACTCATCGTTTTACTAGTATACTTCGGTCTTAAAATATTATTCAGGTATTTTGGCCCCATGCTTTTAAGGTACTTTATGAAAAGAATGGGACGAAAATTTGAGCAACAGTTCAATCTGCAGTTTGGCGGGCCACAGCAACAAAATAATAAAAAAGGTAAGGTGAGCATTGATAAGAAACCTAAATCTGGCAGGGAATCCAATAAAACAGTTGGTGAATATATCGATTACGAAGAAATTGATTAATTTCGGATTTTAACAAAGCCTTGGCTAAGGCTTTGCCTTTACACACATTTTGTGATTAAAATCTAAAGTCCGATTAATGGCTAAATTGAAGCAATTCCTACCACACCTGTTCGTACTGGCAGGTTTTATCATTTTATCTTTATTCTATTTCAATCCTGTTTTACAGGGAAAAGAAATCTTTCAAAGCGATATCGTTCAGTATATCGGGATGGCGAAAGAGCAGAATGACTTCAGGGCTACAACTGGAGAGGAACCTTACTGGACCGATGCTGCATTTGGCGGGATGCCTACTTACCAGCTTGGTGCTCACTATCCTCACAATTATGTAAAGAAACTGGACAGTCTCTTAAGATTCCTTCCCAGGCCAGCAGATTATCTTTTCCTGTATTTTATTGGTTTTTATATTCTCCTACTTTGTTTAAAACTTGATTTTAAACTGGCCTTTCTGGGGGCTATAGCCTTCGGGTTTTCAACGTATCTCATTATAATCCTTGGAGTGGGCCACAATGCCAAGGCTCATGCTATTGCTTATATGCCTATGGTACTGGCTGGTATCATTGCTGTTTTTCGGAATAGGAATATCTGGAGCTTTCTATTGCTGGCCGTCGCTATGGCTCTGGAAATACAGGCCAACCACTTTCAGATGACCTATTATCTCCTGCTGCTGGTAATAGTTCTGGGAATAGCATATTTAATAGACGCTTACAGAAAAAAACTGCTTTCCCAGTTTTTTAAATCCATAGGAGTAATGGTGATAGCTGTGATTCTCGCTATTGCGGCAAATGCCACCAATCTTATGGCGACCAGTGAATATACTCAATTTAGTACCCGGGGAGATTCGGGGCTTAGCATTCAGCCGGATGGAACTCCAAAAGAAAAATCTGGATTAGGTTTCGACTATATCACCGAATACAGTTATGGCGTATTAGAAAGCTTTAATTTATTTGTGCCACGTTTTATGGGTGGAGGAAGTGCAGAAAATCTGGGTAAAGACTCTCATATTTATGACGCGATAAGAAAAATGGGTGCCTCTACGATGCAGGCTGCCGATTTTGCCAAAAATGCACCAACCTACTGGGGAGATCAAACTTACGTTAAAGCACCTGCTTATATTGGGGCTGCTGTGATATTTCTCTTCGTTTTTGCCTTATTCCTTGTAAGAGGGAGATTGAAATGGTGGATTATAGGGGCATGTGTTCTGGCATTACTTTTAAGTTGGGGAAAGAATTTTGGGTTCCTTACTAAATTCTTTATAGATGTAGTGCCTCTGTATAATAAGTTTAGGGCGGTATCATCGGTACAGGTAATTCTCGAGCTATGTATTCCAGTAATGGCTGTATGTGGCCTGTATAAGCTTTTCCATGAAAAGGTAGAGGAGGCGGAAAAGTTATATGCCCTGAAATGGTCTGCAATTATCACAGGCGGATTACTTATTGTTTTCCTACTTTTCAAATCCATTCTTTTTGATTTTGCAGGAGCTAACGATGCTATGTATAGTCAGCAGTTCGGGATGGATTTTATGAATGCGCTTGAAGAAGACCGTAAAGCCATTTTTACTGCAGATGTTATGCGTTCCTTACTATTTGTTTTGCTTTCCGCCGCGCTCATCTGGGCATTTCTGAAAGGGAAAATCAACAGGAATATTGTAATCGGTGGATTTGCAGTTCTTTTCCTTGTAGACCTGATTGGAGTTGATCGAAGATATGTTAACAACGATGATTTTGTGCAGGCAAGAGAAATGGAAGCGCCATATCAAATGCAGGAAGCTGATGCTGCCATCTTGCAGGATACTGCTCATTACCGGGTTTTTGATGTATCCGGCAATCCCTTCAATACAGGAAGAACTTCGTATTTTCATAATGCCCTGGGTGGGTATCATGCAGCTAAACCTGGTAGGATACAGGATCTTTACGACTTCTATATTTCCCAGAACAACATGAAGATATTAAACATGCTGAATGTAAAATATTTTATTGTTCCTACGGAAGAAGGCAATCAGGCACAACAAAATCCAAATGCTTTTGGCAATGCATGGTTTGTAAAAAATATCAAATGGGTTGATGATCCTGACGAAGAGATACTTGCTTTAAAAGATACTGATCTTCAAAGTACGGCTATTATAAATAGTAAGTTTAAAGAAGAAGTAAACCAGGATTTTAAGTTTGACCCTGATGCATCAGTAAAACTGATAAGTCAGCAACCCAATGAGCTGAAATATAAGGTTTCGGCAGCTACAGATCAGTTTATCGTTTTTTCCGAAGCTTATTACCAGCCTGGCTGGCAGGCATATATTGATGGAAAGAAAGTACCTCATGTACAGGCCAATTATGTTTTAAGGGCGATGAATGTTCCTGCGGGAGAACATGAAATAATCTTCAGGTTTGAGCCCGAAGTTATACAGACAGGAAGTACAATAGCCCTTATCAGTTCTGTTTTGATCGCACTGGTTCTAATTGGTGGAGTGGGTTATGAACTGAAGAAAAGGAATTGATTTCCACCATTCTTAAAACTGAATGAAAAAGGTTCTCATCATAACGTATTACTGGCCACCTGCTGGTGGACCCGGAGTTCAACGCTGGCTCAAATTCGTAAAATATTTACGGGATTTCGAGATCGAACCTGTGGTGTATATTCCGGAGAATCCAAGTTATCCAATAATAGATGAAAGCTTTCAATCAGAAGTTCCTGAAGGCATTAAGGTGATCAAAAAAAAGATCTTTGAGCCATATGCTTTAGCAGGTTTGTTTTCTAAAAAAGAGACACATACCATCAGCTCGGGGATCATTTCCAAAGAAGAGAATCAATCAGCCTTACAAAAGGCCATGCTCTATATAAGAGGAAATTATTTTATTCCCGATGCGCGTAAATTCTGGGTAAAGCCTTCCATTAAATTCTTAAAGAAGGAACTCAATGACGGTAATTACGACGCTGTTATCACAACCGGGCCACCTCATAGTTTGCATTTGATCGGCCTTAAACTAAAGGAAGAACTCGATATTAAATGGATTGCTGATTTCAGGGATCCATGGACACAGATCGGCTATCATGAAAAGCTGAAACTAACCAAAAGCGCAAGGAAAAAGCATGAAAAGCTTGAGAAAGACGTACTGAAGACAGCTGATCATATTATCACAACCAGCTTCACCACTCGTGATGAATTCATTTCTAAGACTTCCAAACCGGTAAGCATGATAACGAATGGGTTTGATGCCGAGATCAATGAAGAGCAACATGGAAATGATAAGTTTGAACTTGCTCATGTAGGCTCATTACTGTCAGAACGAAATCCAACCAAACTATGGAAAGCTATAGGTGAGTTGATTCGGGAGAATAAAGATTTTTCTGATAACTTCAGGTTAAGGCTTGCAGGGAAGGTGAGTGATGAGATTTTGAAAAGCATTGATGATTATGGACTTCAGCGATATTTGCAAAATGAAGGTTATGTAAGCCATTCAAAGGCCTTAGAAATTCAAAGGTCGGCGACAGTGCTACTACTTATTGAAATAGATTCTGAAGAGACCAGAGGTATTATCCCCGGCAAGTTATTCGAATATCTGGCTTCAAAAAGGCCAATTCTGGCGATAGGCCCTGAGTATTGGGATGCGGAAAAAATTATAAAGCGCACAGATGCCGGAGAATTTTTTAGTTATCAAAATATGAGTGGGATCAAATCTTTTATCCTGAAACAGTTTCTGAAATATAAGGATAAGGAATTAGCTGGCAGATCCCATGATATATCAGAATATCACCGAAAGGCCCTAACTGAGAAACTGGCCAATTTGATAAAGAAATTGTAAATGGGAATAATCATTAACCAGTCCTTTAAGAACATGGTGACCACCTATATTGGTTTTGGAATAGGGGCGGTAAATACCTTGTTCTTATTTACATACTTTCTAGAAAAGGAATATTACGGACTGGTTAGTTTCCTGCTATCGGCTGCGAATCTTATCTGGCCATTTCTTGTTTTTGGTGTTCATAGTACTCTTATAAAGTTTTTTACTTCTTA
>JAWWBH010000132.1:0-7915 GCA_033721075.1 Christiangramia sp. | reverse complement strand
GTTACTATGACTATAAGGTGCTGGAATAGAATCCGGGTGATAATCATACTTACGAGGGCAGAAACTGCAAACTACAAAAGCATCGGTCTCAAAGGTTTGATGTACCGGTGGTGGCTGGTGAATTCTGCCTGTTATTGGTTCAAAATCATGAATGGAAAAAGCATAAGGATAGTTATAACCATCATACCCCACCACATCAAAAGGATGGGTCGCATAGACCATATCAAATATCTTCCCTTGTTTTTTAATCTTTATTAAAAAGTCGCCTCGCTCATCATTAGTCTCCAGTTCATAAGGTTGTCGAAGATCACGCTCACAGAAAGGCGAATGTTCCAGCAACTGGCCAAACCAGTTCCTGTATTTCTTAGGCGTGTAAATAGGCCTTCTTGATTCAACAATGAACAACCTGTTTTCTTCATCGTCAAAATCCAGTTTATATATGGTTCCCCTGGGGATAAGCAGATAATCTCCATACCTGAAATCGAGATTCCCCAGATGCGTGCGCAGTTTTCCCGTTCCTTTATGTATAAAGATCAGTTCGTCAGAGTCTGCATTCTTATAGAAATAGTCATCAGTGGATTGCTGAGGTGAAGCCAGTATAATATCACAATCTGAATTAGTAAGCACCGTTTTTCGACTCTCCAGGTAATCGGGGTGAGGAGTTACCTGAAATCCCCTGAACCTATATGACTTCAGGTTATTCTCTACCGCGATCCTGGGTCTCACGTCATAACTACCCTTGATCTCCTTTACCTGAGTAGGGCGGTGTTCATGATATAGATTTGATGACATCCCATCAAATCCTATAGTCCCAAAGAGTTGTTCATAATACAGGTTTCCATCAGGTTTTCTAAAAACTGTATGACGTTTATGAGGGATTTTACCAAGCTTATGATAAAAAGGCATAATTTTCAGTTTAAAAATCGATCAAAAAGCATATCTTTTTGAAGGATTCTGATTATTTATACTATATTTTTCGATTTATACAAATATCATGAAATTTTAGCGAATTATTCTTAAATGAAGTCTAAAAACCGGGACTTAAAAGTGAAAACAACTTACTTCCAGTTAAATAACAAACTTTAACACTAAAACCAGAATCCAAGACTGAAGAACCAATAACTTTTCCCCACTTCAGGAGAGTATGTATATTTTACTTCCATAGGTCCTAAGAAAGTATCCAAACCATAGCCAAGGGCATAGCCGGAGTAATCTGGCCAGGTGAACCAGTTTCCGGTAGTATATAAACGGTTTTCCACATTGGCAATATTGGCACTGGCAATTATGTGATTATTTGGGTATGCCTCATAATCGATTTCGAGCAGGCCTCTGATATAACTATCTCCGGAAAGACTTATAAAATCATAGCCATAGAAGGGAATGAAATTATTGATAAGGTTATTCCCATAGCCACCAAGAAAAAAATCGAATACGTTGATATTATCATTTCCAACCTTAAAACCCGTATCAGTAGAAACCCTCATCACAAATTTATCTGATAAGGGCGTGGCATAACCTATCTCTCCCTTAGCAATGGAAAATTCGGCAAAATCGGGATCATCATTGGATGCCACAAGATAGACATGGAAATCTCCATTAAAATATAGTCCTCTTCTGGGAAAATACTTATTGTCATAACTGTCGTAGGTGAGATACCCAAACGTGCTGAAATAATGGTTGTTCTCAAATACATTACTGCTATTTTGAGGCTGCGGATTACTGATCGTTGAAGATGCAATATTCAGATATTTATGTTCAGCTCCCATCCCAAAAAGAAATACCTGTTTAAATAGGGTTTGCACATAGAACTGATTAGTAAAATCCTTATAATCCACTGTTATCTCCCTCACTCCGCCAAGGTCGTCCAGACCTGCATTCTCCTTTGCGAGATCGAAACTCACATCCTTGTCAAAATTATTATACCTGGATTTCAAACCAATGCTCCAGTAATATCCTTTGTCCAGGTAATAATCGAAATTGTACCGGAACTTATCACCCAGTATCACGTCCAGGGAAACCACATCATTAGTGAACATAAAGCTCTTTTTGGTAAGATTCACAAGAGCAGCACTTTGGTATAGTTCATCATAGTGCAGTCCCAACCTGAGAAAGGTCTTATTTTCACTTTCCTCAATTTGCATGGCAAGGGTATAATCCGCTGGTTGCTCATTAGGAATCAACTGATAGTTTATTTTGTTGAAATTTCCGGTAGCAGAGAGGTTATTTATCCCAATCCCAAGATCCTCCAGATCATAAGGATCATCATAATCCAGTTTCAGCTTTCCAAGTATATAAGACCTGGGGTAATTACTATTGCCTTCCAGCACCAGTCCACTTATATTGAACTTTTCAATCTTAGGAACTGTAAACTCCTTTCGTGGTGACTGGTCTTTGGCCAGGTCCCTTAAAACATCGATTTTCCTAAGGCTGGCCACCCTTCCAGAATCTATTATTGCGGAACCTTCATCAAATGACAAAATGGAAAATGCAGAAATATCAGGCTTTATATAGATATCAGTAAGAGGACGTTTTTCCTTCATATCGGCAATTGTATGAAAGTTGTTGATCTGGGTGAGAATATCAAAAACACTTCTCAATTCTTCCCTGGCAATTAGGCTGTCCTGAACATCCACCCCAATAATGATCTCCGCTCCTCTTTTCCGAAGTTCTTCTACCGGGTAGTTGTTTGCAACGCCACCATCGGTTAACAATCTGTCATCGATCTTTACCGGACTGAATAATGACGGGATCGCGCCACTTGCTGAAATGGATTTTGCAAGTGAACCTTCATCCAGTACTACCTCCTCTCCATTTTCAATATCGGCCGCAATGCAGAAGAATGGGATTGGAAGGTCGCTGAAATCATCTACTTCACTTACATGTATGGTAAGCCGTGCCATGAGATTGTAAATGTTCTGACCTTTGGATAATCCTGAAGGAAAACTTATCTGGAAATCGTCAAAAGGAAGGGTGAGAGCATATTTCTCGGTATCTTCCTTTTCATAAAAGGTCTTGGCGCTTCTGGGGATATCATCCTGGATAAGGATATTAAAATTAGTTGTGTGAAAGATCGAATCCAGCTCGTTAGCAGAGTAGCCGGCAGCATATAAACCACCAATGATAGCCCCCATGCTGGTACCTCCAATGTAATCTACACGAACCCCGGCCTCTTCAAGCACCTTTAATGCACCTATGTGAGCAAGTCCCTTTGCGCCCCCTCCACTCAGGACTAGACCTACCTTTGGATCTTCATTTTTTTGAGCGTATCCAAACATTGTGAAGGCAATAATTAGCAAAGGGAGATAATTTCTCATTTAACCTGTATGATAATGCTGATGAATAATTCCGGCTTTTGAAGATCCTATCACTTCTGCCAGTTCTTTTTGAGAAGCCTCCTTCACCCTTTTCAAAGACCTGAAATGCTTCAATAATTCAACTACGGTCTTCTCTCCTATTCCCGGGATAGCTTCCAGCTCTGTATTTAGCGCTGTTTTACTCCTTTTATTGCGATGGAATGTAATTCCAAACCTATGTGCTTCGTTTCTAAGCTGCTGAATTATTTTTAAAGTTTCCGATTTCTTGTCAAGGTATAAGGGTATTGAGTCTCCAGGATAAAAAATCTCTTCAAGTCGTTTTGCTATCCCAATGATCGCAATTTTCCCCCGTAATCCAAGTGTCTCCAGGGCCTTTACTCCACTTGAAAGCTGTCCCTTACCTCCATCTACAATTATAAGCTGTGGGAGTTCCTCACCTTCGTTCAACAACCTGCGATACCTTCTGAAAACCACCTCTTCCATAGAGGCAAAATCGTTGGCACCTTCAACGGTCTTGATATTAAATTTACGATAATCTTTCTTACTTGGTTTCCCATTCTTAAAAACAACACAGGCAGCCACAGGATTGCTCCCCTGTATATTGGAATTATCAAAGCATTCTATATGTCTTGGCTCTTCACTAAGCCTGAGATCTTCCTTCATTTGAGCCATCACACGGTTCACATGCCGGTCTGGATCAACGATCTTCATTTGTTTGAACCTCTCCTGCCTGTAGTATTTCGCATTTCTGTGTGAGAGTTCTACGATCTTTTTCTTATCACCAAGCTTAGGTACGGTCACCTTCAGTTCTTCTCCAGCATCAACTTTGAAAGGGACATAGATCTCCTTTGAATTGGAATTGAATCTCTGTCTTATTTCAATTATAGCAAGCTCCAGCAATTCCCTGTCGCTTTCATCCAGCTTCTTTTTCATCTCTATGGTATGGGACCTGATGATCGCACCATGAGATAACTGAAGGAAATTCACATAACCGTAACCTTCATCGGTGACTATTGAGAATACATCCACATTGTTGATCTTCGGGTTTACAACAGTGGATTTAGACTGATAGTTCTCCAGTACATCTATCTTGTTCTTGATTCGCTGGGCATCCTCAAATTCCATTTTTTCAGCATGCTCCTTCATTTGATTCTTAAAACGCTGCAACGAATCCTTAAAATTTCCTTTTACGATCTGCCTTATAGCCTCAATGTTCCGGTTGTATTCCTCTTCAGCCTGAAGGCCTTCACAGGGGCCCTTACAGTTTCCAAGATGGTACTCAAGACATACCTTGTATTTGTCATTCCTGATCTTATCTTCAGCCAGATCATAATTACAGGTGCGCAACTGATATAGTCCCTTTATAAGATCGAGCAGGGTATTTACTGTTTTAAAACTTGTAAAGGGTCCGTAATATTCGCTTCCATCCTTAATGAGCTTACGGGTAGGGAACACACGGGGAAATCTTTCATTCTTTATACATATCCAGGGATAGGTCTTATCGTCCTTCAGCATCACATTGAAACGTGGCTGATGCTTCTTGATAAGATTATTCTCCAGCAACAGCGCGTCAGTTTCAGAAGCGACCACAATATGCCTTATCTCGTGGATCTTTTTCACCATCACCCCAATGCGATGGCTGTCATGTTTTTTCGTAAAATAAGAGGTAACCCTTTTTTTAAGGTTCTTGGCCTTCCCTACATAAAGGATCTTCCCGTTCTTATCAAAATACTGATAAACCCCGGGGTTGTTAGGCAAAGTTTTTAACTGAACTTCCAGAGCAGGTTTTTCCATTACTCAAATTTAAAACATAATTGAGAGCCTGATAAATTTTAAACAGGATTAAAAAATTATTGATATTAAAAAAAGCTTTTGATTATATGCATAAACTTTGCTTTACTTTGTGGCCGCTTAACTTTTTAAGGGTTTTTAGTATATTGCATTATGGAGAAGATCGTGATTGGCAGGTTCGACAAAGCAGATTTCCCTGCCTTAAACCTTAACGATATCGCCGTAAAGATCGATACCGGCGCCTATACTTCCTCTATTCACTGTGAAAATATAATTGAAAAGGATAATGAGATCCATTGCAGTTTTCTCGATGAGGAACATCCACTTTATGACGGACAGGAATTTATCTTTGAAGATTATGATATTGTATTTGTTCGAAGCAGTAATGGTATAATCCAGAAAAGATATCAGGTTCAGTCAAACATCCGCTTATTCGGGAAAACATTTAAAATTTCCCTTTCACTATCAGACCGGCAGGAAATGAGATACCCGGTGCTGATAGGTAGAAAATTTTTAACAAAAAAATTCATTGTGGATACTGAATTGATCGATGTATCCTATAATCAAAAGATAAATGAAGATAAGAATTCTATCAAGAAATAGCAGGCTCTACTCTACCAGGAGACTTGTGGAGGCTGCAAAGAAAAGAAATCATGAAGTTGAAGTGATAGATCCAATAAAGTGCGATCTTATTATTGAGAAAAAAAATCCCTGCATTTATTATAAAGGCCACTTTCTGGAAGATACCGATGCGGTTATCCCAAGAATTGGAGCTTCCATAACCTTCTACGGAACCGCCGTGGTAAGACAGTTTGAAATGATGGGCACCTTCACCACCACCGAATCACAAGCTCTTGTGAGAAGCCGTGATAAACTAAGAAGCCTCCAGATCCTGTCCAGGGCCAGACTCGGACTGCCAAAGACCGTTTTCACCAATTATTCGAAGGATGTGAGGGAAATAATAGAACATGTGGGTGGTGCACCCGTAATTATCAAGTTACTGGAAGGGACACAGGGACTGGGAGTTGTCCTTGCCGAGACCCAGAATGCTGCCGAGTCGGTTATTGAAGCATTTAATGGTTTACAGGCGAGGGTGATCGTACAGGAATTCATAAAGGAAGCCGGGGGAGCCGATATTCGTGCATTTGTAGTGGATGGCCATGTAGTTGGCGCTATGAAAAGGCAGGGTAAAGAAGGAGAATTCAGGTCTAATCTTCACCGTGGAGGATCGGCTTCTGTGATCCAGCTTACCGATGATGAAGAAAATGCTGCGATCAAGGCGGCCAAGGCGATGGCACTGGGAGTTGCAGGGGTGGATATGCTTCAAAGCAGCCGGGGACCACTTATTCTTGAGGTGAACAGCTCACCCGGGCTCGAAGGAATCGAGGAAGCTACCGGAAAGGATATCGCCAAAACAATAATCAGATATATCGAAAGAAACGTGTAATATATGCCTCGTATAGACAAGAACAATGTTCTTGAGATTTTAGGAGAAAAAGTACTTCCGGGAAAGGGAGCTACCATCAATTTCAACATGGCCAAGCTCTACACCACCACTTCAGTTGAAGTGCCCGTGATCATAGAACGCTCCAAAAAACCGGGGCCTGTGGTTCTTCTTACCGCTGGAATACATGGAGATGAGATCAACGGGGTAGAGATCGTTAGGCAGATCATTTCCAAAGGGATCAACAAACCTAAAATAGGCACCATTGTATGTATTCCCATTGTGAACATATTTGGATTTTTGAATATGGCACGGGAATTTCCTGACGGAAGGGACCTTAACCGGGTTTTCCCGGGAACAAAACACGGCTCGCTGGCAAGTCGCTTCGCCTATCAGTTCGTGAAGAAAATATTACCTATAGCCGATTTTTGTCTTGATTTTCATACTGGAGGAGCGGCACGTTTCAATGCGCCTCAAATAAGAGTAAAAAAAGGGGATGAACAAAGCATAAAGTATGCGCGAATTTTCAATGCTCCTTTTACCATACATTCCAAAACCATCACCAAATCTTATCGCGAAACATGCTCAAAACTGGGAATTCCTGTTCTGCTTTTTGAAGGCGGAAAATCCCTGGACAGTAATAAGGATATTGCCAAATATGGCGTGGAAGGCGTTATGAGAATTCTTAGTCACCTTGAAATGCTGAATGCAAAATTCGATTATCCCGATGTGAAAATGGATACTGTGCTAATAGAGAACAGTTCCTGGCTGCGAGCAAAATATAGCGGACTTTTACACGTAAAAGTGCCTTGTGGTAAACATGTGGAAAAAGGAGAATATATCGCCACCATTACCGATCCTTATGGAAAATTCAGACATAAGATAAAGTCGGCCAGCGAGGGTTATGTGATCAATGTGAATGAGTCTCCAATCGTTTACCAGGGAGATGCCATTTTCCATATTTCAATGCAACCAAAAACCGAGGAACATGCATAAGAGCGAGATCAGGAAAATATATAAGAAGTTAAGAACTGAATTAAGCAGAGAAGATATTGAAACAATGAGCCTCAAGATCGCGAACAGGTCTCTGGAATTGCCGGTTTGGGATCACAGGTTCTATCATATCTTTTTGAGCATCGCTGAACAGAAAGAGGTTGATACCGAATTTTTATTACATATTCTACAGGGAAAGGATAAAGAAGTAGTAATTCCCAGAGCCGACCACAAAACCGGAAATCTGGTAAATTACTTACTTACAGATCAAACCGTAATCAAGAAAAGCAGATGGAACATCCCCGAACCACAGGAAGGAATAGAGATATCAACAGAAACACTGGAAGTGGTATTTATTCCATTGCTTGCCTTT
>JAWWBH010000131.1:0-7923 GCA_033721075.1 Christiangramia sp. | reverse complement strand
TAACCTTACGGTACCGCTGGCACTTTTCACCTCAGTGACATCCCCGTTTTTAATATTATTCAAATAAGCATCCACAAGATTGATCTCCAGGATTGGATCTGGATAATGCGTTTTTAATCTCGCGACTTTCCCTGTTCGGGTCATTGTATGCCATTGATCCCTGATCCTTCCGGTAGTAAGTATAAGAGGATATTCAGAATCAGGTTTGGCCGATGTATTTGTGGTACTGGCGGGAATATTGAAAATCGCTTTTTCTGATGGTGTATAGAATTTCCTGTCCTGAAAAAGTCTTGGAGTCCCGGCATGTCTATATTCGGGTACCGGCCATTGGAATGAACCTTCATTCTTTAGTCGGTCATAGCTTAGATGAGAAATATCAATATTGGTACCCCTGGTCATTTGGGTATATTCACGATAGATCTCTTCGGTATTATTGTAATTAAATCCCCTGAATCCCATTCTCTGGGCAAAATCACAAAGAATCTCTACATCGGCCCTGGCTTCTCCCGGCGGATGAATATGTTTCTCCAGGTAGGAAATGCGCCTTTCAGAATTGGTCATGGTTCCATCTTTCTCAAGCCAGCCGGCTGCAGGCAAAACGAGATCAGCAAAATCTACAGTATCCGATTTATGTGAAATATCCTGAACTACTACAAATTTGGCTTTTTTCAGAGCCTTTTCAGCTTTTCGAACATTAGGCAGACTCACCATAGGATTGGTGCAAATGATCCAGATCGCTTTTAGCTTACCTTCTTCAAGTGCATCGAACATTTCAGTAGCCGTATAACCGGGTTTTGGAGAAATCTCATTCACACCCCAGAATTGAGCGACCTCTTTTCTATGTTCTTCATTAAACAGGTCTTTATGAACTGCCAGCAGATTGGCCATCCCTCCTACCTCGCGACCACCCATTGCATTGGGCTGACCGGTAAGGGAAAAAGGTCCGCAACCCGGTTTCCCAACCTGACCGGTTACAAGAGAAAGATTCAATAATGAAAAATTCTTGTCAGAGCCAATCACACTTTGGTTAAGCCCCATTGCCCACATACTTATAAAGCCTTTTGAACGGCCAATAAGAGTCGCGGCCTTTTTAATTTCTGCAGCGGGAACCCCGCATAATTTTGAAGACTGATTCAGGGATAATTCCATTACTTTTTCCCTGAATTCTTTAAAGCCTTCCGTATGGTTCTTTATAAAGTTCTTATCTATAAAGCCCTTTTTCAGCAACTGCCTGCCAATGGCATTATAAAGGATCACATCGGTTCCCGGTAGTAGCTGAAGATGCAGATCGGCAAAATTAGCGGAATCGGTTTTACGGGGATCGGCAACAATTATTTTTACATTGGGATTTTCCTCCTTATGCTTTTCTATTCTTCTGAAAAGTATTGGATGACACCAGGCAGGATTCGCACCGGCTATCAGGAAACAATCGGCCAGCTCTATGTCGTCATAGCTCCCGGGCACCGAATCTTCTCCAAAGGTTTTCTTATAACCCACAACTGCCGAGCTCATACAGAGACGGGAATTGGTATCTATATTATTGGTTCCTAAAAATCCTTTGGTAAGTTTATTGGCTATATAATATTCTTCTGTCAGGCACTGGCCGGAAACATAAAAACCAACACTATCGGGGCCGTGTTTTTTTATTATTGATTTGAAAACACCGGCAGCCCTGTTCATGGCATCGTCCCATGAGACCCTTTCACGGGGATGGGAACGGCTCCACCGCATTTCAGGATAAAGGATCCTGTCCGAAGTATCATTCACCACATAGTGGAGGTTCATCCCCTTGGAACAAAGCATCCCTTTATTAACCGGATGCTCCTTATCTCCTTCCACCTCAATACGGTTCCGGGCATTTTTTTTAATTACAACACCGCATCCAACTCCACAGTATGAACATGTACTTTTCGCTTCTTTCCCGATCATATGCCCCATGTTTCTTTACAAATTTGGTCTTTTTGATGATACAATAAAAGTCCTGAATGTATTTTTACGGATACTCTAAAAAACCTTTACTTTTTTTATAGTTTATTGATTTTTAACCGAATAGATTAAGCATTTGCAGGCACAACATCCAGGGAGGCCTTTAGTTCTTCCCTGGCCAGCTTCTCATCTTTTACTGAGAATCTTATTCCCAAAGCAACTATTCCGGATGCTATCACGGTAAGACCAATAAACAGATATCCTTCTGAAACTGCCTGGGCAGAGGCTGCAGATTGCGCTGAGCGTATTACATCCTGGCTTAAACCTTCGTTGGCTGCTATCGCTGCCTTTTCAGAGGCGCCCGATTTAAATTTAAGTAGCAGGGCTGCCAGGAAAGCTCCAACATTACCTCCCGCTCCCACGATCCCTGAAATAGAACCGATCGCTTTTTTATTAATAAATGGTACCACTGAAAAGGTTGCTCCTTCGGCCATTTGGACTGAAAGACTGAAGAGTATTAAAAAGCCTATGGCTATGTAAAGATTGGTAATCCCTGAGAAGGAAGAAAGTACGATCCCCTGTACCACAAGGATAAATGATAGAAATAATACTCTACCCCGTAACCCCTTTAATTTCCCGAATCTATCGCCAAAAGCGCCTCCCAGGGTACGGGCAAAAATGTTCATTAAAGCGAAGGACAATACCATATTTCCCGCCGTTATCCTTTCCAGCTGAAATGTGTTTTGAAGATAATCGTCCATGGTTCCATAAACGGTTAATTCTATTCCAAAACTACAGGCATATACTATAAATAAAATCCAAACCCTGTAATCCTTTAATGCGGTTAAAAAACCCACTTTATCCTTTTTGATTCCGGGAACATCTTCTTTTTCTGATAATTCACTGAAATTACCTTCAGGGGTGTCCTGCGTAAAAAAGTAATAGACAATTCCCATTGAAAAACACAGGAATCCGGCTATGATCACCGAATATCTCCAGGCCGATGATTCTGCCACGCCAAGAGCTATAACGAGAGCGGCAATAAGTGGCATTCCCAGGCGATTTGCTCCTCCACCAAGATTTCCCCATCCTGCTGAAGTAGCATTTGCTGTACCTACTACATTGGAGGAAAACATTAAAGAGGTATGAACCTGGGTTATAACGAATGATGCCCCTATAAAACCTGTGAGCAATCTGCAAATGAGAAACTGATCGGCCGTTTGTACAAAACCGGTTAAAATCACGGGTATGGATCCAAATATAAGTAACCAGGTATAGCAAAGCCTTGGACCATATTTATCACAAAGTTTTCCAATAAAAAGCCTGGCAAAGACGGTCCCGGTTACTGCGAGCACCACGGCACTCCACTTTTCTGACGGACTTAATCCAAGCTCCCTAACCACATCTGGCATGAAAGGAACGATTCCGAACCACGAGAAAAAACAAAGGAAAAATGCGAATGAAGTGATCCAGAAAGTGCGAATTGGGACACTTTTGATGTTTTTGAGATTTAACTTAGTTGCTTTTTTAGATATTGAATTTTTCATCACGTATGATTTTAAAGCACCAAATTAAGTATTTTTACTTAATATATACTTATAAAATATACGTATTTATAAAAAATTACGTACTCCGAAATAAGCCCTATTTGATTTTAAGGAATCTGTATAATAAACTCAAATGAGTGATTTTTTTTAAAGAAATGATTTGTTGCTATCAGGCGAGTTGATACTCCCGTGCTTTATTGGTAAGCTCTATAAGGTTCTTAACATCCAGTTTCTTCATAAGGTTGAACCTGTGTACCTCAGCTGTCCTTTTACTAATTTCCAGCTCATTCCCTATTTCCTTATTGCTTTTTCCCTGTAGTACCAGTTTAAGTATCTGCTTTTCTCTTTTGGTAAGATTAAATGGATCCTCCTGTTTCTTCTCCTTCTCAACAGGCTTTCCATCTGTGAAATTATTTATAAGAATGGCCGAAATATCACCAGAAAAGTATTTACCTCCACTTGCTACTTTATGCAAGGCTTTAAGAAATTCATCTTTGCTGGATCCTTTTAAAAGGTAGCCATCGGCTCCCGCCTGAACAGACTGCACTACGTATTCTTCGGAATCATGCATTGAAAGTACAAGAGTCTTAACATCCCACTTATTATCACGGATCTTTTTAACGACCTCTATCCCGTTCATTTCGGGCATACGTATATCTACGATAAGAAGATCAGGCAGATCCTTTTCCAGAATCTCGATGGCTTCCTTTCCATCTGAAGCTTCGGCAACCACCTCCATATCGGGTTGTTCTTCCAGTAATGACTTTATTCCATCTCGAACCAGAACGTGATCGTCTGCCAGCACTATACGTATATTATCCATATTTCAATTTAAATTCTGCCCCTAAAATTAGTAATTTTTTAGGTATTCTCTTTATTCAGTCAAAGGGATGTTAAGAGTTACCCTGGTTCCTTTACCGGGTTCAGAATTTATAAAAAGACGTCCATTGATATATTTTATGCGTTCTCTCATAAATGTCATCCCCATACCTCCGTCACCGTTCCTGGTCTTAACGTTTTTCATATCGAAACCTTTCCCATTGTCGTCTATAGTTATACTAAGTATACTGGAGCTATGGGAAACCGTAACAATAATATGAGTAGAATCGGCATATTTAATGGCATTATTGATAGCTTCCTGGGTGATCCTGTAGATATTGATCTCAATTAAAGAGTTCATACGTTGGGCAAAGCCAGTCTTATCATATAATAGAATATTCTTTCCGGTTAGTTTACCAAGCTCCCGGGTAAGTTTGGTAAGTGCCGGAATAATCCCATGGTCACTAAGTTCGGGAGGCATTAAATTGAAGGTCGCCGTCCTGACTCCTTTGATAATGCTTGCTGTGAGCTCTTTAAGGTGTTCAATCTTCTGCCCGGCCTTCTCAGTATTATTAACATCTATACTTTCCAGATTAAAACTAAGGCCGGTAAGCATTTGACCAATTCCATCGTGAATATCCTTAGCGATACGATTCTGCTCGTTCTCCTGGTTCTCAATGATCTTACTTGAAATCAGTTTTTGCTGATTCATCTTTTCCTCAAAGCTCTTCTGGGTGAGCCGCTCTATTTCAAGCTGAGCCTCCTTTCTACTGGTAATATCTGTTGCAATTACGAGAAGTTCCCACTTATCCTGGGCGGGATTAAAAGGAATAAGAGACATTTCCATCCAAACATCGGCTCCTTCGCTAGTGGTGGCTTTTACCTCTCCCTGCCAGCTTTTCCTGGCATTTTCTTCAAGTAAGCTCTCGATATTCTTTCTCTCCTCCTCATTTCCGGAAAGTAAGGCCTGAAATTTGCTGTAATCGCCAAACTTTCTGATCTTGAATAGCCTGGAAAATTTCTCTCCCAACTGGATAATATCCCCTTCCGGAGTGATCCTGGCGAATAAAAGTGTTTGATTCATGGCCTGATTAAGCACCCTTAACTCTTTAACTGATTTTTCCTTGGCCTGGCTTAAAAGATCGGCATCATGAGCCATTTTCCTGGCGTTTCCTTCAGCAATAAGTAGTTTATGTATGGTATTTCTAACGGCTTTAGCTGCCGGCCAGAAGATAAAGAGGAATTCACATAACAGGATCAAAAGAGTAATGGCCATTATGAAAAGTTCCAGGTTGCCCAATCTCACCACCTTTTCACTGGCCTCATATTCATATTGATTCACGATCCTGTCCATTCCTTCCAGAAAAGCCGCTTCGTTACTTTTTACAGTAAGAATCTCATCCCGAAGTTCAGAAACGGACACCTGAGGCTCATTCTCCAGCTGAAGAATTATAGATTCGCTGGCATTTTCCATTTCCAGGAAATAGGGCTGTATCTGCGCGAACATTTCCCTGATCTTTTCACTGTTATTACCGGGAAGTCCCAGACTATCGCTTCCTTCTATGAGTGCATAATGAGAGAACTTCCATCTCTCAAGGGTAGAGTTAATATTCTCCTTAAGTTCTGATATTTCAGAAGTATCTTCTGCGATCAAAAGCTGAAGGCTTTCTTTGGTAAGTTTCTGGCTAAGCATCCTCTGGCGCCCCGCAATATTCACCACCGTAGAATCACTTTCCTGGTCTTCAAGAAACTGATGAATTAGAATCTGGCTGATAATTACTGAAACGGCTATAGCACTAAGGGCTATAATATATAGTCGGCTTAGCTTTTTGAAGGTATGTTGATCCAGCGAATTTCCGGGAGTATTAGGCATCCACTTGAAATTTTTAGGACAGGGCCTGTTTCACAAGAGTTTTACTTCTGTCATCAAGAGGTAATTCAAGGGCAGCTTCATGTCCTTTTTCCGACATTTTTGCCCAGGTTTTCCTAATGATATCAACCACTTTCTCATCCTCATGCTTTGCAGCAAAATCCTTAAGATAATATTCCAGAAACACAAGGCAGATAACGTCCTCAAGTGTTTGAGAATCCTCATCTTTTTTAATCTTTTTCTTCTGGATAAGGAATTTCACCCGGTCTATAAACTCTTCATCATAACCAACCTCTTCGAGGATCTCTCCCGTGATCTGAGCATGCAGTTTCTTAAGCTCATTTCTCCATTTCAAATAGCCCACGCGGGTGGATGGATATTCACTACGCTCTACTTTCCAACGACAGATATGCTGTGCCCTGGCCGCAATCTTAAGTTCTTCAGGCGCATCGGGAGCAAAATCTTCCAGATGCTGAGTCATTCTTTGAGAATATAAAAGTTCCTTAGGGGCTATTTTCCCATTATTGAACTCTTCCTTATTGGGGTCTTCAGAATTCCTCGCATCTATACGGCGTATCGCTTCTTCAAATTTTGTATCCATCAGATTTTGCTGGTGTTAATCAGAAAAACCAATATACACATTTTCATCCTCAATCTTTACAGGATAAACCGCGATATTATAATCATCACCGTTGAGATTATTCCCGTCTTCAAGGGAAAATGTCTTTTTATGCATTGGGCAGGCTACCTTCGGAATTCCCTCATCTTCACCAATCATTCCACGGGAGATCACCATCTCAAGTTTATGCGGACAAAGATTCTGACAGGCATACCATTTGGATATTCTCGTAAAATGAAAAACAGCAATTTGCTTGTTTTCATATTTCACGCAGGCACCCCCGTCCATCGGAAAGTCGGTGGTTTTTCCAGCCTTGAACCATTTCTTTACATCTGTGGCAGTAACCGAATTATATTGTTCTATAATATTTTGCATGATCTTTCAGTTTTAAAAATGTTATTTCCAGACTCTTGTCTTCTTCTGATCTCTCATCGGAACAAATTCCAGGTTATCATCGGTATCATCAGAGTTCACAAAATGTTTAAAACGTTTCATCATCTCCGGATCTTCAATCGCCTGCTTCCATTCGCATTCATATTTATCTACGAGTCCCTGCATTTCTTTCTCTAATTCTTCAGCTATTCCAAGAGAATCATTCACCACCACATCTTTCAAATAATCGATCCCTCCTTCAAGCTTTTCCAGCCATGGTGCAGTACGTGTAAGTGGAGGTGCAGTTCTTATATAATACATTAAGAATCTGTCTATATATTTGATACAGGTTTCATCATCCAGCTGTTCGGCCAGCAGGATCGCATGTTTTGGAGTGGCTCCCCCATTCCCGCATACATACAGGTTCCATCCGCTCTCTACGGCTATAATGCCGAAATCCTTTCCACGCGCTTCAGCACACTCCCTTATACAACCTGAAACACCTCCTTTTAATTTATGCGGTGATCTTAAACCTTTATATCTTTCTTCAATACGTATAGCAAAGCTTACGCTTTCATGCATACCATATCTGCACCAGCTTGAACCTACACAGCTTTTTACCGTTCTCAGGGATTTTCCGTAGGCGTGACCGCTCTCAAAACCGGCATCTATAAGTTCCCTCCATATATGCGGCAGCTGGTGAAGCTGAGCTCCAAAAAGATCGATACGCTGTCCTCCGGTGATCTTTGAGTAAAGGTCATATTTTTGTG
>JAWWBH010000130.1:0-7968 GCA_033721075.1 Christiangramia sp. | reverse complement strand
CAAAGCACTAAGCTGGGTCCTTGTTTTAGCTGCATCGCCAGCCATTACCAGGATGAGGTCTCCGGGTCTTGCACCCGTAGTGTCTGCCCATTTTTCCAGATCTTCCTGGGAATAGAATTTATCAACTGAAGATTTTAAACTTCCATCTTCATTATATTTTGCCCAAACCAGTCCGGTTGCCCCCACCTGAGGTCTTTTTACCCATGAAATAAGATTGTCAATCTCCTTTCTTGTGAAGCTGGCTGCATTTGGAACTGCAATCCCAACAACCAGCTCCTGCTGGTCAAAAACGTTGAAACCTTTGTTCTTTGCCAAATCATTAAGTTCAGCAAACTCCATCCCAAAGCGAATGTCTGGTTTGTCATTTCCGTATTTTCTCATGGCTTCATCAAAGGTCATCCTCGGGAATTTGTCAACTTCAACCCCCTTGATCTGCTTTAATAAGTACCTGGTAAGCCCTTCGAAAATATTTAAAATGTCTTCCTGGTCTACAAAGGCCATCTCACAGTCGATCTGGGTAAACTCTGGCTGCCTGTCAGCTCTAAGATCTTCGTCCCTGAAACATTTTACGATCTGGAAGTATTTATCCATTCCGCCTACCATCAATAGCTGTTTGAAGGTCTGGGGAGATTGAGGAAGAGCATAGAACTGGCCTTCGTTCATCCGGCTTGGCACTACAAAATCACGTGCTCCTTCGGGAGTCGATTTGATTAGATAGGGAGTTTCAACTTCTACAAAACCTTCACGGGAAAGATAATTTCTTACCTCCATGGCTACCTTATGACGGAAGATAAGTTTATTCTTTACCGGGTTACGACGAATATCGAGGTATCGATATTTCATTCTAAGATCCTCACCTCCATCTGTTTCATCCTCAATGGTGAAGGGAGGTGTAACGGAAGAATTAAGAATTTTGAAATCCTCTACCAGAACCTCGATCTCTCCCGTTGGGATATTCGGATTTTTGGACTCCCTCTCTATAACGGTGCCTTCCACCTGGATCACGAATTCTCGTGCAAGACTTTCGGCTTTTTCCATAAGTTCTTTAGAGGATCTCTCCTCATCAAAGATCAACTGGGTCAAGCCATAGCGGTCACGAAGATCAACCCAGATCATAAAGCCTTTATTTCTTACTTTTTGAACCCAACCGGAGAGGGTTACCTTACTGCCTATCTCTTTGGCGTTTAATTCACCACAGGTATGACTTCTGTACATTTCTTATCCTTCAGTTTTGAATGGGCACAAAAGTAAGAAGTTCTTATGTTTTCTATAAGATTTATGGATTAAAATTAACGCGGAAACTTAATCCCTTTAACGTAAAGCCTGCTATATAACTCTTTAAAAATCAGTTTTTAATATTTTCAATGTTAACTTAAGGTTACGTAAATATTGAATTTATGTAAACTTTGGCTATATTTGTTAAGCACATGTAAACATTGAATAGCTATGAAGATATTGAAAACAATACTATTAGCGGCGTTATTTGTAACAGGAGGCGTAGCTATGGCCCAGGATACTAACCCTGAACCTGTATTCGAAAAACAGGATGATTTAATTAAAGGAACTTTTTATTATGAAGATGGAAGTATTAGACAGGAAGGTACGTACAAGGACGGAAAGCTCCACGGGCAATGGATTTCTTACAACCAAAACGGTGAAAAGACAGCCATCGCATATTATAACAATGGAGAAAAAGAAGGGAAGTGGTTTTTTTGGAAAGGTGATCGACTTACTGAGGTAGATTACGAAAATAGCAGAATGGCTTCCGTGAATAACTGGAAAACTGAAAGTTCTCTTGTGAATACGAATTAGAAAAAATATTTACCATAAAAATAAACCCCCGCAATTTTTGCGGGGGTTTATTTTTTCTAGGCATTTACCAGTTTTCGTTCTTTCTTTTCTTTTCTTTCAATCCTTTTATCCTTGAATCTCACTTTTGCACGGTTAACCAGGTAGAACATTACAGGGACTACAACAAGCGTAAGGAAGGTGGCAAATAATAATCCGAAGATCACCGTCCACGCCAGAGGCCCCCAGAAGATCACGTTGTCTCCTCCTATATAGATCCCGGGATCGTAGTCGGTTATAAGACCGAAGAAGTCAATATTCAGACCCACAGCAAGAGGTATAAGTCCTAGAACCGTGGTGATAGCTGTTAGCAATACTGGTCTTAACCTGGATTTACCTCCTGCTACGATCACATCAAAATACTCTTTTCTGGTTAAAAGATCATCTTTTTCAAGTCCTAACTGGATTTTTTTCCTGTCTATGAGGATCTGTGTATAATCTATCAATACTATGGCGTTATTCACCACAATCCCCGCCAGTGAAATTATACCCATCATGGTCATAATAATAATAAAATCCATCTGGAATATGATCAAGCCAAGGAATACCCCAATCATACTCAATACTACCGCCATCATAATGATGAATGGTTTAGTTATCGAGTTGAACTGGGCAACCAGGATAAGCATGATTCCACCAATGGCGATAAGAAGTGCCTTGATAAGGAAATTCATATTCTTTTGCTGTTCTTCCTGTTCACCTGTAAATTGCATGTTCATACTCTCTGGCAATTCGTAGTTCTTAAGCGCCGTTTGAAGTTGTTCAACCAACTGGTTGCCGTTATAACCCTGCAGCACATTCGAATATATTGTGATGACTTTTTTCAGGTCTTTACGTTTAATGGAACTGAATGAGGAAGCCACATTGGTCTCTATCATTGAGGAGATAGGAACCTGCCTTAACTCACCCGAATTCTGATCTCTAAAAGTTACAGGCTGGTTAAAAAGCGCATTCTCATTATAGCGGTATTCCTCATTGAACCTTACGTTTACTTCATAGTCCTCATTTCCGTCCTTATAGGTAGAAACCTCTTCTCCATAGATCGCCCGTCTCAAGGTCTGCCCTATCTGAGAAGTAGAAATTCCAAGCTGTCCTGCTTTGCGTCGGTCTACCCTCACATCCAGTTCGGGTTTAGATTTGTTTACATCGATCTTCAATTCCTCTATACCGGGAATGTTAAGTTCATTGATATATGTACGAATGTTTTCAGCCTCGGCAAGCATCTCCTCATAATCTTCCCCTTTCAACTCAATATTGATGGGGTAGCCAGACGGTGGCCCTGCTGCATCCTTTTCAACAATTATGGAAGCGCCCGGAAATTGTTTCACTGCCTCCCTCACTTCACTAAGAACCTGGGCACTCTCAACACCTCTTCTTTCCTTAAATTCCCGCATTACGATGGTCACCTTCCCTTTATGAGGCATGGCATTTTGCTGCCCTCCATCGGTCTGTGGATTACCGGCACCTTCACCTACCTGGGATATAACCGATTCGACCATAAAATTATAGCCGTCTTCATCCTCATACTTTTCAACCACCTCAAAGATCTGTTTCTCCACTTTTTTGGTTAGCTCATTGGTTTTCTTGATATCGGTTCCTTCCGGATATTCGATATAAGTGATCACCTGCTTGGGCTGGTTTTCCGGAAAGAAAAGCACGTTTGGCTGAACCAGTGCCATCAGGATAAATGAGAATAATAATAATCCTATAGTCCCGAAAAAGAAGGCGTAGGCTTTTCTGCCTCTTAATGCGAATTTCAGGAACCTTTCATAACTGGCTTCCAGTTTCTTTAATGCTTTGAACTGAAAATAATCTACGGCCTGTGATAATGCATATTTATAGAACCATAATAACAGCACTGCCAGAAGGATTAAATTACCCAGGGCTCTCAGTACTCCCAGAGGGAGCATATATCCGGCAGTAAGCAGGATCAAGCCTGTCCCGCCCATAATTACACTCAGTCTTATAAGTCTCTTTTTTGAGATCCTGCCCTCTTCGGTCTTCATGAACTGGGAGGTGAGCATCGAGTTGATTATCAATGCCACAAACAGCGAGGATCCCAGTACTATGGAAAGGGTGATAGGGAATATCACCATAAATTTTCCGATGGTCCCAGGCCAGAGCCCAAGTGGGAAGAATGCCATGAGAGTAGTTGCCGTTGAGGCGATAATAGGCCAGGCGATCTCGCCAAGACCCTGTTTAGCCGCTTTCAATCTTGGCATTCCTTCATCCATAAGACTATAAACATTCTCAACAACCACGATACCGTTATCTACCAACATACCCAGCCCCATTACCAGGGCAAAAAGAACCATGGTGTTCAATGTGTATCCGAGACTGGACAGGATGATGTATGATAAGAACATCGATAATGGTATTGCCAACCCCACAAAAAGTGAGTTACGGAAGCCAAGGAAAAACATAAGTACCAATACCACCAGGATCACTCCAAAAATGATATTATTTACAAGGTCGTTAACCTGGTTTCGGGTATCTGTAGAAAGATCGTTGGTAAGACTTATATGAAGGGAGTCGGGGAGGTATTCTTCCTGTTCTGTTGCAATGATGTTTTTGATCTCATCTACAGCTTCGATCATATTCTTTCCACTACGCTTTTTTACATCCAGCATCACGACGGGTTCCCCATATTCCCTGGCATAGGTAGTGGGATCTTTTTCCCTGAACCTGATCTCGGCAATATCCTTAAGAAAGATATTCCCGCCATCCTGCTTTACCACCACATTCTCCAGTTCCTCAGGATCCTCAATCTCACCAATGATCCTTATGTTCTTCTGTGTTCCACTGGTGATGATGTTTCCTCCCGATATTGTACGGTTCTCTGAACTAACAGCGCTTATAATATCATTGAAACTTACCATGGAAGCCGTCATTTTATAGACGTCCACGGCAATTTCAACTTCCATATCCTCGGCACCCCTAATGCTCGCTTCCTTGATCTGCGGAAGTAACTCTATTTTTTCCTGAAGGTATTCAGCATAGTCTTTTAACTGCTGTACCGTATAATCACCTGTGAGATTAATGTTCAGAATAGGCTGTTCTTCCGAAAGGTTAAGATCGAAAACATTGGGTTCTACCTTTGCGCCATTATCCAGAGTAGGCCATGTTGTTTCGGCCTTTACAAGATCAACCTTATCCTTTATTTTTTGTTTTGCCGCATCAACATTTACTTCTTCCTCAAATTCCACTATTACCAGTGAATAATCCTGAAGAGTGGTTGAGGAGATCTCCTTTACACCTCCCACATCATTGAACTCTTCTTCCAGGGGTTCGGTGATGAATTTTTCAACATCTTCTGCCGAGTTCCCCGGGTTAATAGAGCTTACATAGATCTTGGTCTCGATAATTTCGGGAAAGGATTCCCGTGGCATGCTGTAATAGGAAAGTAAACCTCCAATCAGCAAGATGGCAACGATGACGTATACCGTCATTTTATTGTCAATGGCCCAGGAAGAAAGCTTAAATTCTCTGTCTATCTTATTCATTATCCCCAGATTTTCTTGTTCTTACTTCCTGACCTTCTCTTAGGTTCTTTGATCCCTCGGTTATTAAGATATCGCCATTATTAAGTCCATTTTTCACCTCGATGGAATCGCTGTAGGTGTAACCTACTTCAACAACAGCTTTTTTGGCCGTCCCGGTATTAGAATTGCCATTGGGGCGATAAAGATAAACCAGGTTTTCTCCAAGGGCATTTTTCTGAATACTGCTTTCAGGGATAACAATAGCAGTATCAGAAGTATAATCGTTCAGTTTGATGGTGGCGATCTGGTTTGGTTTCACCATTCCATTTTCATTGGGGATTAAAACTTCAATGCGGAAAGTACGGTTGTTAGGATTAATATTATTGCCCACCTGGCTCACCTTTCCTTCGAATTCCCTGTCTATAGAGGAGATCTGCACTTTTACCTCAGTACCTTTCCTGATTTTACTAAGATAATTTTCAGGGACCTCGGCTTCTACGTACATCTTATCAAGGCTTATCAATCTGAAAAGCTGATTCTGCCCCGGATTCACAACTTCTCCCTGTTCGCTAATCACATCGTCTATCACTCCGCTGAATGGGGCTCTAACCACAGTTTTCGAAAGCTGCGATTTTAACTGGTTCACCGAGCTCTCAAGAGCTTCATAATTGGTTTTTGCTTCCAGGTACTGAATTTCAGACCCGATGTTCTGTTCCCATAGCCTTTTTTGACGCTCATAAGTGGTCCTGGCCAGGCGAGCCTGTGCTTCCAGTTGTGCCAGCTGATTCTTTAATCCGCCATCATCGATCACAGCCAGTACCTGGCCTCTTGAAACTCTATCCCCTTCATTAACCTTTACACTGGTAAGAATACCGGAATATTCGGGGTAGATGATGATATTTTCATCGGTAGCCACATTGCCCTGCACCTCGGCATAATGCTTGAATTTTTGCTGGTTCAGGGTATCTATGCTAACCAGTGGGAAATTCCTGTTTTTATCCAATTTCTTTATAGCTTCATCCAGCTGGTCGATTTCTTTAGAAAGTTCACTTTGCTTGTTGCTCAGTTCAGCTTTTTTGGCTCTTATTTCACTTAGATCCTGTGTGGCTATGATGTCTTCTACAGTTCGTTCTTCATTGCCCCCACAGGCAACAAGACTCAGGATTGCTGTTAGCAGAATAAATTTTTTCATTGTATGGAAAGCGTATTTAGTTTTCATCGTTATATGTTCTGGTGTCGAGTAGGTTTTCAAGTTCAACCTTGGCGGTGATCACGTCAAGCATGGACTGCAGGTAATTTTGCTGTGCAGAATACAATTGTCGCTGTGCTTCGCTCAATTCAAAGCTGCTTGCAATCCCTTCGAAGAATTTTATCTGATTCTTATTTTCGATCCTTTCGGCAAGGTCAAGATTCCTTATTGCGTTCTGATAATTCTCAAGGCTGAATTCATATTCGCTTTTTGCCATATTTATCTGGCGTTTTACCTCATTTTCGGTCTGTTCCAGGTCAAGTATGGCCTGTTCATATGCAATTTCCCGTTGTTTGGTCCTTGAACTTCTCATGCCGCTGCTGAAAATGGGAATGTTAAGACTTACACCTAGAATAGACTGTCCAAAGTATTCCTGTTCACTGTTCAGAAAGGTGAACTTATCGCTATATCCCTGATATCCGTAGTTCACAAAGCCTGTGAGAGTGGGAAGGGCCTTTGCTTTTTGAAGTTTCACCTGTATCTCGGCAGATTCGGCCGAATTCTTCGCAATGCGATAATCAATGTTCTCTTCAACAGGGATTTCATCCTGTAACAGGGAAAGATCATAATACTTCATGGCCAGTTCATCCAGGTCATTGGTGAGGATCACCTTATTTTCCACCGGAATTCCCAGGCTAAGGTTCAACATTTCATAAGCGATCTCGCGCATTCTTTTACTTCGGCTAAGGTCATTTTTAAGACCTAGCAATGTGATCTCCAGTTGCTCCACATCTTCCTGTTCAGTAAGTCCGTTTTCATAGATCTTTTTGGTGTCGTCATAATTCTTCTGAAGTGTGTTGACGTTCTTTTCGAATATTTCCACACTTTCTTCTGCGAGAAGTACATTTCCATAGGCATTGATAACCGCTTTCTTGATCTCAAGGTCTGTCTTGGTCTTGGCATTTTTCGAGATCTGAAGCAGGGTCTTTACCGATTGAATCCCTACTATATAGGAACCGTCAAAAATAAGCTGGTTCCAGGTCGCCGTGGCGTTCATGCTCTGTTTTGTTCCGAACCTAACAGGTATAAAACCTTCAGGTGTATCTACCGGCACATTATTGCGCTGTACATTTTCAAAGTAATCCTGAACGATATCTATAGTGCTTTGGGTATTGTCAAAAGCAGCCGCAGGTAACAGGGTTACCGGTTGTTTTAAATAATTCTGGTAATCCACACTTCCATTGATCTGAGGTAATCCCTGGGCGATGATCTCCCATTTTTGCTGTAGTGCGATATCCACATCTTTCTGGGCTATCTGTGACCTGTAATTGTTCTCAATTCCAAATTCAATGGCTTCCTGCAGGGAGAAAGAATAAGTTTTCAAACTGTCATGTACCTGTGCGAACGTGGTTAGGAAGCCACCAAGTAAAAAGATCAGGATGCTAATGT
>JAWWBH010000129.1:0-7993 GCA_033721075.1 Christiangramia sp. | reverse complement strand
GGTACTGTAGTAGGAGCAATATTTGGTGGAATTCCTACCAATAAAATAGGAAGAAAAAATACTCTAATAATTATAGGGATCCTTTACCTGGTTTCAGCTTTAGGCTCTGCAATGGTCAATGATCCTATATCATTTGCTTTTTTTAGATTCCTGGGTGGTCTTGGAGTTGGTGCCTCGACCATTGCGGCTCCCGCTTATGTTTCAGAGATAGCTCCGGCAAATCAAAGAGGCAAACTGGTATCCCTTTATCAGTTCAATATAGTGCTGGGAATCCTGGTCGCATTTCTGTCCAATTACCTTCTAAGGAATACCGGAGCTCAGCCATGGCGATGGATGGTAGGAGTAGAAGCAGTTCCAGCCTTGATATATGTCCTTTTTGTTGTCTTTATACCAAGAAGCCCCAGATGGCTAATATCCAGGGGAAGGGTGCAGGAAGCTAAAAAAGTTCTTCAAATTATAAATCCTAATATAAATGTCAGGGAAAAACTTGCGGAAATAAAGCATCAGTCCGAGACCGAAAAGACCGGGGAGAATATCTTCATGAAAAAATATCGCTTCCCTCTTATTCTGGCCTTCCTGGTCGCATTCTTTAATCAGCTCTCAGGGATCAATGCCTTTCTATATTATGCACCTAGAATCTTCGAATCGGCTGGCCTGGGTGAGAGTACAGCACTGTTAAGCAGTATTGGAATAGGGGTGGTAAATCTCTTATTTACATTATTAGGAGTATTTCTTATAGACCGTTTAGGGCGCAAACAACTGATGCTGATAGGCTCTGTAGGATATATTATTTCCCTGTCACTGGTAGCGGCCGCGTTCTTCCTGAATTGGGGAGGCCTTTGGGTTCCAATCTTCCTTTTCCTTTTTATTGCGTCTCATGCCATAGGTCAGGGAGCGGTGATCTGGGTCTTTATATCAGAAATTTTTCCGAATCGTCTTCGGGCTTCGGGGCAGGCCTTTGGATCCTCCACCCACTGGGTTCTGGCGGCTATAATACCATCTCTAATCCCATTCCTCTTTTCCAGTATCGGGCCAGGTTATGTTTTTGCCTTTTTTGCCTTTATGATGCTTTTGCAGCTCTTCTTCGTGATCTTCATGATGCCCGAAACAAAAGGCAAATCCCTTGAGGAATTGAGTGAGGAACTTTCAATAAATAATCAACAAGTACCAATTACAAATAACTGATCAATATGAAAAGAATAGTCAACTTAATGCTTATTTCGGCTTTGACGCTTGCTTCAATTACGTCCTGTATGGACAGGAAAGATGAAGAAGGCAAGGAAGCCGTGGCGATGGAGGTCCAGAAGGATGAGGATTTTCGACCTAACTTCCATTTTACGCCTGAAAAGAACTGGATGAACGATCCCAACGGGATGTTCTTCTATAATGGGTATTTCCATCTTTACTTTCAGCATTATCCAGATGATAATGTATGGGGGCCAATGCATTGGGGCCATGCCATAAGTACCGATATGATCACCTGGAAGGAACAACCAATTGCTATTTACCCCGATGAGAAAGGTTATATTTTTTCTGGAAGCGCGGTTGTAGACAATAAGAATACCTCCGGTTTTGGCAAGGATGGGAAGGTACCGATCGTTGCCATGTTTACCTATCACGATCCAAAAGGAGAAGAAGCGGGAGAAACAGATTATCAGTCCCAGGCCATTGCTTATAGCCTGGATGAAGGTAAGACCTGGACCAAATATGAGGGGAATCCTGTGATCGAAAATCCCGGGATAAAGGATTTTCGTGATCCCAAGGTGACCTGGGATGGCATTCACCAGCAATGGGTGATGGTGCTTGCTGCCGATGATAAAAGCCTTTTCTATACTTCTCAAAACCTTAAGGAATGGAAACTGGTTTCAGAATTTGGAGAGGGTATAGGCGCGCACGGCGGAGTATGGGAATGTCCAGATTTCTTTCCCATGTATGTTGAAGGTAGCGATGAGGTGAAATGGGTCCTTATTCAAAGCCTGAATCCGGGAGGTTATAACGGTGGTTCGGGAACCCAGTATTTCGTGGGTGATTTTGATGGAAAGGAATTTACGCCTGTTAAGGAAATGCAGGACCTGGGCGAAGACCATCATTACTGGATAGACTTTGGAAAGGATAATTATGCCGGGGTTACCTGGGCAAATATTCCGGAAGAGAATGGCCGAAAATTATTTATGGGCTGGATGTCCAACTGGCAATATGCCCAGGAAGTGCCTACAGAGACCTGGAGGAGTGCCATGACCGTAGCCCGGGAATTAAAACTGGAGAAGAATGCCGGTAGTTATATCATTACATCCGTTCCCGCAAAAGAACTGCAGAATTACAGGAGCATCAATTATAAGGATGACAATGTAAAGATCGAAGGTGATACTAAAATCATAGATTCATCTAAGATAGACCTGGCCAGTGCAGAGATAAGATTCAATATCTCAGACCTTAAGCAAACCAATTATAAATTCAGACTGTCCAATTCGCAGGGAGATGAACTCGTGTTCGGATATGACCATGAGAAAAAACAATTCTACCTGGACAGGTCAAAAGCGGGTAAGACCGATTTCTCTGAAAACTTTGTGAATAAGATATCTACAGCTCCGCGTCTTTCGGATGCTGGTGACCTAACTGGAATTATCATTCTTGATAAAACCTCCATAGAACTATTCTTTGACGAAGGAAAAACTGTGATGACAGAAATTTTCTTTCCAAAATATCCCTGGGAGCAGCTCTCTGTAAGTGCAGAGGCAGGTGAATTTACCCTGGATCATATAGAAGCATATCAACTAAAATTCAAATAAATAAACTAACATGAAACTAAAATTAAGCTTATTCCTGTTGCTCTTAGTGCCTTTGAGCTTTATTACAGCTCAGGAGATACAAGTGACGGGAACCGTAACCACAGCCGCAGAAGGAATGCCACTTCCGGGAACCTCAGTTTTCGTAAAAGGATCCTCACTGGGAACCTCCACTGATTTTGATGGAAATTACACCCTTGATGGGGTAGCTCCAGATGCGACTTTAGTATTCACATTTGTGGGCTATAAAGAAATAGAAGTGCCTGTAGACGGCAGAAGTGTTATAGACATTGCTCTTGAGGCAGATGCTGCCTTGCTGGATGAAGTAGTGCTAACAGGTTATTCCCGTGAACGTAAGGTAGATGTGACCGGAGCCATCACTGTTGTAGATGTAGCTCCTATTGAAGGCCAGAGTAGAAGCTCCGGGAATGCGATGCAGGCGCTTCAGGGACGAGTTCCGGGATTATTCGTTGAAAAATCTGGAGATCCAACCGGGGCAAGCAGCCGCGTCCTTATTAGGGGTATCACTACGCTGGGAAATAATGATCCTCTTTATGTTATAGATGGAGTTCCAACCCAGCGGCAGGAAGTATTTTCCTCCCTGAATCCGGATGCCATAGAATCTATTCAGGTACTGAAAGATGCATCTGCCTCTTCCCTATACGGAGCCAGGGCAGGTAATGGAGTGATCGTAGTAACCACAAAGAATAAATCGGGAGCTGCAGAGAAAGTAAGCGTAAGCATAAACTCCAACGTCTCGGTTCAGTCTGAAAAGCAGCAAAGATATGATATGCTGAATGCGCTTCAGAGAGGGGAAGCAATCTGGAGAGCTTCTGTAAATGATGGGGCCGACCCTGCTGCCGGATATGGTGAGATCTATGATTTTGACTGGAATATGGATTATGATAATCCCGTTCTAAATAGTGTAAGCGTTCAGCCTTTTGTAGGTGGAAATGAAAATGTTCCGGCCGGGGATACAGACTGGCAGGATACCATGTATGAAACCGGCTATGTTTTTAACAACGAAGTGACCGTTTCTGCTAATTCTGAAAAATCCTCTTTCCTTGTGAATATGGGGTATCTGAAGAATACAGGGATCTTAAAGTATACAAATTATGATCGCTATACTGCCAAGATCAATGCCAACACAAAACTTTTTGATGATAAAGTGAGGTTTGGGGTAAATACCCAGTTCTCCACATCAGATGAGACCCTGGCAGCCAGGGACGTTGGTGGGGCTCCAACTCCGGGACTGGCTATCACTCTGGCTCCTACAATCCCTGTATATGATGCGAATGGAGATTTTGCAGGTCCGCTTGGAGCAGGGTATTCTGACAGGAATAACCCATTATTGATGCAGTATTTGAATCGCTGGGATAATGCTGAAAAGAATAACTTCTTCGGGAACATTTTTGCTGAAGTGGATCTTATGGAAAACCTTACGTTCAGGTCAAGTCTCGGGATAGACTTCAGTGATTTTAAAAGAAAGGATATAGAGCCCAGGGTGAACAATGGTTTTATTACGCGAAGTAATAATAGTTTAACCTTTGATACCAATAAATTCACCAGTGTTGTTTTTACCAATACCCTGAATTATAAACTTGAGATAGAAGACCATGATTTTGGATTGTTACTGGGTGTGGAATCTGTAAAGAACGATTTTGATTCGGTTCTTGCAAGGGCAGAGAATTTTGCCGTGGAACAGGAATCCTACTTCGTTCTGGATGCCGCAACCGGGGCAAGAACAGCAAATGGAAACTCTTCAGGGAACCGCTTGCTTTCACAGTTCGGGAAACTGAATTATTCATTTGATAACAGGTACCTGGCGACAGTTACGGTTCGTAGAGATGGATCTTCAAGATTCGGAAAGAACAACCGATATGGTGTTTTCCCAGCGGCTACTGCCGGTTGGAGAATAAGCAATGAGGAATTCCTTAAGAACGATAAGATCGTTACCAACCTGAAGTTAAGAGCGGGTTACGGTGAGGTAGGTAACCAGGCCATTGGTGACCTTGCAAGATTCGGACTGTATGAAGCCAGATATGGTTCAACCCTTTCCCAGTTTACCGGTGGTTTCTTTGAACAATATTATAACGTAGGTACAGCTTACGATATCAACGGGAACAACACGGGTAACTTGCCTTCAGGTTTTGTTTCTGTACAGGCTGAGAATCCAGATCTTAAATGGGAGACCACCAGGGAATGGAACTTTGGAGTAGACTTCGGATTCTTCGATAATAAGCTTTCAGGATCCTTTGATTACTTTACAAGGGAAACCGTAGACATTCTTACCACTCCGCCTATCCCTTCTGTACTGGGTGAGGGTCAGCAACGAGTGCTTAACGGGGCATCCACCGAAACCAATGGATGGGAATTCGCCCTGGCCTATTCGAATACCCTGGAGAACGGATTGACCTTTGCTGTGTCAACCAACCTGTCGTCCTTTAAAGACAAGATAACTTTCCTTCCGGAAGAAGTGCGACCTGCTTTCCCGGGAACTGCTGAGAACTCTATTCTGGGACATTCACAGTTTTCCATCTTCGGATATAAGACCGACGGGCTTTTCCAGAGCGAGGAAGATATCGCCAATTCACCCGATCAGGTGGGAGCTAGACCAGGCAGTCTAAAATTTAAGGACCTTAATGGGGATGGGGTTATAGATACCGATGACCGGGATTTTATAGGGACCACCCTGCCAGATCTTGAATACGGGATACGTATAGATCTTGGGTATAAGAACTGGGATTTTTCAGTATTCGGTTCCGGGGTGACCGGAAGGATAGGACAGGATCCTTATATTTTCTGGAACAATTTTGTACAGGGTAGGGAGAATGCAGGTTTGGGAGTGCTGGATGCCTGGACCCCTGACAACACAGGAAGTGATATCCCGTCTTTATCCCTTGCCTTCAATGACCTTAGGACTTCAGATTACCTGTTCAGAAATAATTCCTATTTCAAGATCAGGAACATGCAGCTTGGGTACAGCCTTTCAGATGGGCTTATCGAAAAATTAGGTCCGTTGCAAAGTTTCAGGGTTTACCTGCAGGGAGAGAACCTTTTCTGGTTTACTCCGAAGGACTATATAGGAGCTGACCCCGAGCGTACGAATGTGGACGCAATACCGGTACCTACGGTAGTTTCTCTGGGTGTTAATGTGAACTTTTAATCAATGACAATCATGAAAAATATAAGACTTATAATTACAGGATTATTAATTGCATTTACAGCAATATCCTGTTCTGAAGATTTTCTGGAATATGAGCCGGAGGGGGTTCTGTCCAGTGAGAACGTTACAACGGCAGATAATGCCGAATCCCTTGTGATCGCTGCCTATGCTGCGATAGCGAATGATGAGATGATAGGACCTCTTACCCATATGTGGGTCTACGGAAGTGTTAGAAGTGACGACTCCTACAAGGGAGGCGGAGGCCGTGGCGATGTAGATGTGGTAGACCGTTATGAACAGTATTATTTAACGGTGCCCGATCAGGGTGACTGGATGGCTCCGCGAACCTGGACCAATTACTACAAGGCTATTTCCAGGGCTAATTTTGCACTTTCGGTCATCAATGAGATTCCAGATGAGGAATATGAAATGAAGACGATAAGACAGGCTGAACTGCATTTTTTAAGAGCTCACTCTCATTTTATGCTGAAGCGTATCTTTAAAAAAATACCGTATATCACCGAAGACCTTAGCCCGGAAGAGATAGCGCAAACCAGCAACGATATTCCTAACCAGGAACTATGGAATATGATAGCAGATGACTTGCTGTTCGCCTTTAATAATCTTCCGCAGGCGCAGGATGAGGTAGGAAGAGCCGACAGGAACGCGGCGGCAGCTTACCTTGCCAAGGTTAGACTGTATCAGGCTTATGAACAAAATGAGACTCACCAGGTGGTGAATATCAACGAAGCCATGTTGCAGGAGGTGATAGATTATGCCGATGAAGTGACCGGAAGCCTTGAACCAGATTATGCCAATAACTTTCTTGTGGAATATGAGAATGGACCGGAGTCTATCTGGGCGGCACAGTTCTCTATCAACGATGGCACCAGAGTAGGAAGAGTAAGTTTCGTGACCGGGCTTAATTCGCCTCACGGTACCGGGCTTTATGGGTGCTGTGGTTTCCACCTGGCCAGCCAGAATATGGTGAATGCATTCAAGACCGATGCGAATGGATTGCCATTACTGGACTCCTTCAATAATTCAGATATCCTGAACAATGTTCAGGAAGACGGAACTGTGGCGGTATCTTCTGGCCTGACAGTGGATCCCCGGCTTGATCATACGGTTGGAGTTCCCGGAAGACCTTTTAAATATCGCAATACCGTGAATTCACAGGGAGATATGATCTATAACTTCAGCTGGGCAAGAGACCCCGGGGTTTATGGCTTCTTCGGAAATATGAAGGAACAGCAGGCGCCAGATTGCTCATGTTATATAAAGGAAGGTCCATTTGTGGGTACCTCAAGGAATGTGATCTTTATACGTTATGCCGATGTGCTTTTGTTCAAGGCAGAAGCGCTGATCCAGCTGAACAGGTATGAAGAGGCACGGCCACTAATCAACCAGGTGAGGTCAAGGGCTGCCGCCAGTGGGCAAAGGCCTGTAGAAGCAGGGGCATCTGATATATATAATGTTGGATTGTATGATTCTTTTCCAAGTAAGGAATTCGCATGGAAGGCTCTGAAATTTGAAAGAAGACTTGAATTTGGTATGGAAGGCCCAAGATTCTTTGACCTTGTTAGATGGGGAGAAGCAGCGGAGACCCTCAATGCATATCTGGATGAAGAAAAGACCAAAAGAGATTTCTTAACCAATGCTGTTTTTACAGCTGGAAGAGATGAATATTATCCAATTCCACAGCGGGAAATAGATTTTACCGGAGGTTTATATGTACAGAATCCGGGTTACTAGATATTGAATTGGTTTGAATTAGTCCAAAAAACACGGGGATCTTCCTCGTGTTTTTTATTCGATCTGTTTATTATGTTAATGCCCTGAAAATATTTTCTATCTTGAATGCAGAAGATATGGAGATCATGAACATTCAAATAGAACATAGAAATCCCACACTTAGGGAATACCAGATCTTAAGAGGTTCTACGGGCTGGGAAGACCTGGATGACACTACGGTGGAAAAAGGGCTTGAAAATTCCCTGTTCGCGGTATGCGCGATAGCAGGCGGACAAACGGTGGGGAT
>JAWWBH010000128.1:0-8093 GCA_033721075.1 Christiangramia sp. | reverse complement strand
GGCTGATGCTTAAATTTGGTCTTAAGATCAAAAATTTCAGGGAAGTGCTGGGCCAGATTCCAAGGTTGCTGGCAGGAGGTATAAAATCTTTCGTAGGTGTGATTCCCGTTGGAAATACGGGAGGAGCCAATGTGCCTCCTATAAGGCCTATGGAATTTGCCCCAGACCTAAAACAGATACTTAATAACAAAACAAATTCACCCAATGTCCAATCATAATCAAGGCTGCTGTACACATCATAACGATGGTATTTTTGGCGAAAGAACTGACCTGATCTTCGCGATTTTAAGCGGGGTATTTCTTCTCACGGGTTTTTTGCTGGATCAGTTTGCTGAACTGCCTTTTATCTACATCCTTGTTCCATATTTGATATCCTATGGTTTTGGGGGGTATTATACGCTTAAGGAAGCGATCGAGGAGGTTTCTCATGGACGCTTTCAGATCGATTTCCTGATGCTTGTTGCGGCAATAGGAGCTGGCTATCTCGATAAATGGGCTGAAGGCGCCTTGCTGTTATTCCTTTTCAGCCTTGGGCATGCCCTGGAACATCTCGCGATGGATAAAGCCAGGAAATCCATAGAGTCCCTCACCAATTTATCACCAAAGAAGGCCCTTAGGAAAGAAGGAGACGACTATGTGGAAGTGAGTATCCAGGAATTGAAAGTGGGTGATATCATAAGGATTAAGCCCAATTCCACGGTAAGTGCCGATGGTGTGGTATTAAGCGGAAAAGCTAGTATTAACCAGGCACCCATCACCGGTGAAAGTATTCCGGTAGATAAAGAACCGGTTCAGGATCCTGACAGGAAATATGAATCAGATCAGGATATCCCGGAAAGGAGCAGGGTGTATGCCGGGACAATTAATGGAGATAACAGCATAGAGATAAAAGTTGTCAAGGAATCTCAGGACTCCACACTTAACCGACTTATCACTATGGTGCATGAAGCCCAGGAGAAAAAATCACCCACCCAGTTACTGGCCGATAAATTTGAAAAATTCTATGTCCCAGCTGTCCTGGTTCTTATTGTGCTGCTAAATTTCGCGTTCCTGGTGATCGATGAGACCTGGGGAGAAAGCTTCTACCGCTCCATGGCGGCTTTGGTAGCTGCTAGTCCCTGTGCCCTGGCAATTTCAACCCCTTCAGCAGTACTAAGCGGTATTGCCCGCGCAGCGAAAGGAGGCGTCCTTGTAAAAGGAGGTAAGCCATTGGAAGACCTGGGCACTTTAAGAGCCCTGGCCTTTGATAAGACTGGTACATTAACAGAGGGAAAACCCCGGTTAACTGACCTCGTCCTGCTTAACGGACTTTCTAATGATGAATTCCTAAGAACAGTGATCGCCCTGGAAAGCTCAAGCAATCACCCGCTTGCAAGGGCCGTGGTGCGTGATGGGAAAAAGAGAATGGAAGTGCAGAATGGTGTTCCCGAGGTTAAGAATTCTGAAGCGATCCAGGGGAGAGGAATTAAAGGTGAAGTGAATGGCGAACTTGTAAGGATTGGTAACCTCGAACTATATGAAAATTCCGGAGGAGTACCTGCAGAAGTGAAGCAAAAAGTGGAAAGCCTGGAGAAAGAAGGAAAAACAGTAATGCTGGTTCAGAATAAAGATGAATTCAGTGGAATACTTGGCCTTATGGATACTCCCCGCGATGCGGCTAAGGATACACTCGCGAAACTTAAGAAGATAGGGATCCGGAAGATGATCATGCTTACCGGAGATAATCAGAAGGTGGCCGATGCAGTGGCTTCTAAGATTGGTATCACCCAGGCCTATGGTGGTTTGTTGCCGGAAGAAAAGGTGGAACGCATAAAACAGCTCAAAGAAGAGGAATCCAAGATCGCCATGATAGGAGATGGGGTAAATGATGCTCCGGCCATGGCCAACAGTACCGTGGGAATTGCCATGGGAGCCGCTGGTAGTGATGTGGCCTTGGAGACGGCCGATATCGCCTTGATGGCCGATAAACTGGAGATCCTTCCATTTGCAATTGCTTTAAGCCGAAAAGCTCAACAGATCGTGCGACAGAATCTCTGGATAAGTCTGGGCGTGGTGGCACTGCTGCTGCCGGCTACTATCTTTGGATGGGCTAATATAGGAATCGCGGTGGTCTTCCATGAAGGCTCTACGATAGTAGTGGTCCTAAATGCTTTGAGACTTCTTGGTTTTAAAGATCGCTACAGCAATTCATAAATTTTTATCAGATATTTTAGTTAAATAGGATTAAATCCAATATTTTTGATTAAATTTTGGAATAATTCCTAATTAATTAAACCTATGGGCACACCCGGATCTATTGAAATTAAGCATTTTAAGGAAGTTCGCGAGGAGAATAATTACACTCAGGCTGAATTCGCAGCCCTTCTTGGTATTAAGAATTCCACAGCCGATATCGAAAGAGGAAGAACCAAACTATCGGGGAAAGTGGTGGCCGAATTGCTTCGGCAGTTCGGGATCAATCCGCTCTGGTTGTTTGGAGAAAGCGGTCAGAAATATCTCAAGATCTCAAAAGGGGACGTTAGCCCAAAGGTAGTGACTGTTGATAATTCCGATAATGAGAATATCGTCCTTGTAAACCAGAAGGCCGCGGCAGGATATCCGCATAATGTGCAGGATGTGGAATGGTACAACCAGCTACCCGCTTTTGATATTCCTTTACCCGAATTCAGGAACGCTACTTACCGTGGATTCCAGATCGAGGGGGATAGTATGCTTCCAGACTACAGGCCAGGGGAATGGGTGATGGGAAAGGCGGTTTCCAGTATAGAGGAAGCCAGTAATAACCGGGTATATGTTGTTGTAATGTATGATTCCGTACTGGTGAAGAAACTCCAGAAGTTGCCAGATCCATCAAAGGTTTTACTTATATCCCTTAACGAGGAATATCTGCCGCTTGAGATCAATGTACATGATATCCAGGAAATATGGCAGGTAAATTCGAAACTCACCTTTAATCTTGATAACCCCTCTAATAGCGGGCTTTTCCAGGAACTTCAGCATTCTATGGAAGAACTGAAAAAGGAACTCAAATCCTTTAAAAAATAAAGAGGCTGTCTAAAAAGCAATTCCGAACCTCATTACGAACAAATTGAAGTAATCTTTTATTAATTACAATTAAGTAAAGATTACTTCGTGCCCCGCAATGACTGGTAAAAGACTTTTTAGACAACCTCCAGTCTTGGTTAATTAGTTTGTCACAGTACTACCTTCAGTAGTATATACCTACATATCATCTGCCACATCCTCGGCTGCATCTTCAACATCGTCTGCAACCTTTTCAGTTTTGGATTCCTCGCGGCAAGAGATCATTACTACCGAAGTAGTAAATGTAAGTGCCAGTAACAGGATCAACTTTTTCATAATTATCTATTTTTAATAGTCGTCAGAGGTCTCTTCTTCGATCTCTCCTTCAACTTCTTCTGCCGCTCCCTTTACAGCTTCCCCGGTCTCCTTCGCGGCATTCTTAACCGCATCGCCGGCATCGTTGGCTGCCTGTTCAATATCTTCTCCAAGATTATTATCATCATCTACTTCATCCATGGCATCGCTCTGGTCATCCATATCATCTGAAGCTTCTTCCATTGCATCCTCCATATCATCGGCTTTATCTTCTGCTGTTTCCCTGCATGACTGGAATATGCTAAAAGAAAGAATTAAAGTCAGCATTAAAAATAACTTTTTCATAATTGAAGTTTTAATTTAGTAGTTTATTGATTTTTAGTTGTCGTCTCCTATATCCTCGATCTTTTTGTCGATCTCTTCATTCACTTCCTTATCTACTTCCTTGGCTGTTCTTTCAAGGATCCCTTCTCTTTCCTCTTCAGGAGTGTCAACTTTTTTCTCGACTTCAACTTCTTTCACGATAGTTTCCTTCTCCTTAGTTTCCCTGCAGGAAGTAAGTACAGAAGCGACCATGATAAGCATGCTTGCTAAAATTGTTATTCGTTTCATGTTAGTAGTTTTTGGTTATTATTGACCGAAATTACAACTAAAAGCCATTGATTGATCTTATTTTAAGGTTATTTAGCAAAAAATGTTAATTTTTCGAAAATCCTTTTAGAGGTAGTCCTCCAGGATCCGCGTGGCTCCTGTGTTGCTGTTGATGAAGTGACCCGCGATCATTCCGGTCTTTCTTCTGAAGTCTGCATTGGTATATAACTTGGTCATAATAGCCGAAAATTCATCTGGATCTTTTACTGAAAACAGTCCGGCTAGTTGCCTGAGTCGCTCTGCTTCCGGAAATTTATCAAAATTCTGGCCTATGATTATTGGGATGCCGAAGGTGGCTGGTTCCAGGATATTATGCAGGCCGGTGTTTCCCGCGGCGCCACCTACATACGCGATACTGGCATAACTGTAGGCTCTTCCCAGTAGTCCGATCGTATCCAGAATTAGCACATGGTAATTTTTAAGATCTTTTCCCTCTTTTTCTGAATATTTAATGACCGAAAGTTTGAGACGCTCTGCCAGTTTTTTGATCTTTTCCGGTTTTATCTCATGCGGTGCGATTATGAACTTGATGTTATGAGACCTGTTGATGAAATCCAGGATAAGATCTTCATCCTCTGGCCAGGTACTTCCGCATACCACCAGTAATTTATCTTCTTTGAACTCTTCTATGAAATCAATTCGGTTATCGGCTTCCAGCTGCGCAGCCACACGGTCAAATCGGGTGTCACCGGCTACGGTCACATTATCAAAGCCGATGGAATTCAGCAATTCTTCAGATTCTTTATTCTGAACGAAAAAATGTTCAAAAGCTTCCAGCGAAGTTCTCATCCATTTTCCATAGGCCTTGAAAAATGCCTGATCTTTCCTGAATACTCCTGAAACCAGGAAGGTGCGGATCTGTCTTTTCTTAAGTTCATTTAAAAAGTTTGGCCAGAAATCGTATTTGATGAAAAAGGCCATTCCAGGCTGAATGATTTCCAGGAATTTTTTTGCGTTATCTTTTGTATCGAGCGGCAGGTAAGTAAAATGATCTACAAGTGGATGCTTCTTTTTATTCTTAAAACCCGAGGGGGAAAAGAAACTCACTACAATTTTAGACTCCGGATATTTTTCCTTAAGCATCTTCAGCACAGGAACAGCCATTTCAAATTCCCCGAGGGAAGCGGCATGCACCCAGATATGATCACTGGAAGGATCTATGGCTTTTTCCAGTTTTGGAAAAAGGTCCTTTCGTCCTTCGGTAAAATCCTTAAGCTTTTTGCTGAAATAGGATGCCGATTTAAGTACGACACCGCTTAAATTGACCAATACGTTGTATACTCCCTGCACACTAAAAAACTTCTGTTTGCTAAAATAGGCCTTTCAAATGGATTGTTAGTAGGGTCTATATTTTGTATTTTCGTAGACCTGAAAAATATTGTAAATGAAAAAGATTCAAATGGTTGACCTTAAAGGTCAATATGAAGGTATAAAAAAACAGGTTAACGATTCTCTACAGGAAGTTCTCGAAGATACTTCCTTCATAAATGGGCCACAGGTCCATGCTTTTCAAAAGGAACTTGAAGAATATCTTGGCGTTAGGAACGTGATTCCATGTGCCAACGGAACCGATGCACTGCAGATAGCCATGATGGGACTGGGACTAAAACCTGGTGATGAGGTGATCACAGCTGATTTTACCTTCGCCGCGACTGTTGAGGTGATCGCTTTACTTCAGCTTACTCCGGTGCTGGTAGATGTAGATCCTGAAACATTTAATATAGACCCGGAAGAGATCAGGAAGGCCATCACTCCAAAAACCAAAGCCATAGTTCCGGTTCATCTTTTCGGCCAGACGGCCAATATGGACGCTATTATGGAAATAGCGAGGGAGCATGAGCTTTATGTGATTGAAGACAACGCGCAGGCTATAGGTGCCGATTTTCACTCAAAAGATGGGAAAACCATGAAAGCGGGGTGTATTGGTGACGTAGCGGCCACTTCTTTTTTTCCTTCCAAAAACCTTGGTTGTTATGGCGACGGGGGAGCGATCTTTACCAATAACGACGAACTGGCGCATATAATTAGAGGAATTGTGAACCATGGAATGTATGAACGTTACCACCATGATGTAGTGGGGGTGAATTCCAGGCTGGATAGTTTTCAGGCCGCGGTTTTAAGGGCAAAACTTCCAAATCTGGATAAATACAATGACGCCAGGAAAGCGGCCGCCCAAAAATATAATAAGGCTTTTGAAGGCCAGGAAGATATTGAGACCCCGGTACAGGTTGGAGATTCCAGCACGCATGTATATCATCAGTATACTCTAAAGATCAAAAATGGGAAAAGGGATGCTATGGCAAAACATCTTCAGGAAAAGGGAATCCCATTCGGGATCTATTATCCTATTCCATTACATCTTCAAAAAGCTTATGCCGATGAAAGATATAATGAAGCAGACTTCGGGGTGACCAATCAACTGGTGAAAGAAGTTATTTCCCTTCCAATGCATACAGAACTGGATGATGATCAGATCGATTATATATCCAAAACAATTATAGATTTTTTAAACAACTAGATCATGAAAAAACTGTTTTTAGCCGTTATGGCCATCTTTATCTTTTCCACTGCGATGGCCCAGGATATTTATATCCATGCCGGGAAACTGGTCGATACCAAAAACGGCAGGGTTCTCAATGAGAAAACCATCATTGTATCCGGGAATAAGATCAAAAGCCTGGAAAATGGGTTCGTTGAGCCGGCTTCAGAACAGGACAGTTTGATAGATCTTAAAGATAAGACCGTACTGCCCGGGCTAACAGATATGCATGTGCATATTGAGAGTGAATCAAATCCTGCTGAATACCTTCAGCGATTCACTAATAATCAAGCCGATAATGCATTCAATTCGGTAAGTTTTGCTGAAAAAACGCTGATGGCTGGTTTTACAACGGTTCGTGATCTTGGTGGTTCCGGAGTGAACATAGCCTTACGCGATGCAATCCATAAAGGAAAGATAGATGGTCCCAGGATCTTTACAGCCGGAAAGATCATTTCAACAACCGGGGGACATGGAGATCCCACCAATGGAATGAACGATGAGATGACAGGAAACCCGGGACCTAAAGAAGGTGTGGTGAACAGCGTTGAAGACGCAAGAAAAGCAGTGAGACAGCGATATAAGAATGGCGCCGATCTTATTAAGATCACTGCCACCGGCGGGGTGCTGAGCGTTGCCAAAAGCGGTTCCAACCCTCAGTTCTTTAAGGAAGAGATAGAAGAGATCGTTAGGACGGCCAAAGATTATGGGTTTCATGTGGCAGCGCATGCTCATGGAGATGAAGGGATGCAACGAGCCATTAGAGCAGGTGTGAAGACCATTGAACACGGTACCTTGATGAGTGAGGAAACCATGGAATTAATGAAGGAATTTGACGCTTATCTGGTGCCTACCATTACCGCCGGTAAAGAGGTGACTCAAAATGCGGAAATTGAAGGCTATTATCCTGAACTGGTGGTTCCAAAAGCGAAAGATATTGGTCCAAAGATCCAGAACACCTTTGCTGAAGCCTATAAAAAGGGAGTTCCTATCCTTTTCGGAACCGATGCGGGAGTATTCAAACATGGGGAGAATGCTCGTGAGTTTGCTTATATGGTAGAAGCGGGAATGCCTGAAATGGAAGCGATACAGTCGGCCACCATAACACCGGCGATGATCCTGAAAAAGGAATCTGAAATGGGACAGATAAACCCCGGATTCTTTGCAGATATCATTGCGGTAGATGAAGACCCCACTCAGAATATCGAAACACTTAAGAAGGTGAGATTTGTGATGAAGGAAGGAAAGATCTATAAGTCTGAATAATAAATAAAAGAGGTCTAAAACTGTTAGTACGTCATCCTGAACCTGGTTCAGGATCTTTTAGAAGCTGAAACATCCCGATAGCTATTAGGACCGCTTGACGAAAACAGGAAAATTCGAACCTCTTTTATTTAAAAAAATTAAAGCCACTAAAGCACTAATACTTTTAATCATTAGTGCATCCGTGGCTCAATACATTCAAATTGTATTTATACGGAATTCCGATCAAAAATCTGATTCCATTATAATTAGATCCCGGCAGAGGAGGTTTCCATTCCTCTGTCTATTTTCTTTACAAGTC
>JAWWBH010000127.1:0-8147 GCA_033721075.1 Christiangramia sp. | reverse complement strand
TTATCGAAGGGTATATTTGTGGATATTGATTGGTAAATGAAAGAATTAGCCGAAAAAGATCAGGATTTTAAAAAGGAATACATAGCTGCTAAAGAAAGCATATTAATTATAAGTATGTCCATCATAGCTTTTTCATCAGTCCTAATAACATTACTTATCATGTTATTATAGTTCCACTTTTTAATCCCTTTTATACTAGCCTTAATTAGTTGTGTGAGGGCTGATTATACAATCAGAGGCTTTTTGTTTTAGATTTTTACTGTAAATAAAAATGTGCCCAATGGATATCAGGCATTAGATGATTGTGTTTAAAACAGAATAATCAAACTATTTTCCGTGTACTTTGAATTTCATCTATCGCCCAAAGAACCCTGGATTTATTCATAATTACCTGTAACGCTGGCCCCCCAAGTCCAGCGAATGGTAGAATTCTTAAATCTTCGGGTTTTTCAGGCTTGATAGATTTTTTTTGAGATAGATGATAAGCAGAATCTTCCTAAAGGAGAGACTGGTTCGTATTAATACTTTCAGCCTTTTTTAACTATACTAATTAGGATTGATGAATGACCTAACTATATTTAAAATTGCAATGATGATGGATAGATCTACTTGATGAACTGTTGAGATGACTGTAAAGATTCTATCCCTGGTAATTCAAATAAATTAAAGAGGATATTTAGTATCTAGTTAAAAAAGGCTGGTAGTATTGTTTTCATAAGATGCTTTTTGATTATTTGGTGTTCCTTTATAAGTCTAAATAACTTATAATTAATCAATAAAATAAACGATGAGGGACGAAAGCATCAATCTGCTGTCCGGGAAAGAAAGTTTACTAAACAAAGAGATCAAATCGTTTGTAGTCGCTCTAGTAATTCCTTTTTTAAAGATTTGTTAATGGGAATGGCTTTCCTGCCAATAACGATATGGCTGGTGGCAATCTCTGTGATTTGAGAAATATTAATGATATACGACCTGTGGATCCTTAAAAAGTGTTTGGCAGGTAATTTTTTATCCATCTCTTTTAATGTCAAAACAAGCAGATATTCCTTGTAATTGGTAAAGATGCGACAGTAATTTCGTTCCGCTTCAATGTAAAGTATGTCTTTAATATTTACTTTTACCATTGAATTTAGGTGGCGCACAAAAACACAATCATTTAGGATGAAGGCATCATCTTCTTTAGGTTTGAAATTGGAATTACGTTCGTTCTTAAACCCTACTTGGGAAACAGTCAATTCGATGGCGCGTTGTAGGTCTAATTTTTTAAATGGTTTGGCTACAAAAGCATAGGGATGCGTTTCTTTGGCTCTGTTGAAATGGGCTTCATCTGCATTTGCGGTTAGGTAGATCACAGGAATATCCTGAGTTTGTTGCATTTTTACTGCGGTCTCTATTCCATCTAAGGAACCTTTGAGGTTGATGTCGAGCAGTAATATATCTGGAGTTTCAGATTTAATATGCATTAAGGCTTCTTCTCCTCTTGGTACAATGCCGGTAACTTCATATCCTAATTCATTCAACTGTAATGAGATATTAGCCGCGATGATCATTTCATCTTCAACTATCAATATTTTTGTCTTATCACTCATCATGTGCTTTTGCTGATTAAAAAGTCAAATTCAATATGAGTCCCATCCTCATTACATTCTGTCATTGTTCCATTGAGTTGCTGGGTTAGTAATTTCACCAATTGTGAGCCAAATCCTGTACCTTTTGGCGCAAGACCATTTGTTTTTCCAACCCCGTTATCTCTAACCTGTAATTTCAGATTTTGTTCAGTATCTTTCTCCAGGCTGATATTAATTACGCCTTGTTGTTCCTGGGGGAACGCATATTTAAGCGCATTGGTAAGCAACTCGTTCACTATAAGGCCTATTGGAACCGCGGTATCTACATCGAGTTCCAGGTTATCCATTGCGCATTCGATTTTTACCCTGTCTTCAGCATTGAAGGTGTCAAGGATGCCTTCGCTAAGATTGAGGAAGTAGTCCTTCATTTCAATACTTCCCAGGTTTTCTCCCTGATATAGTTTTTGATGGATTATCCCCATAGACTGCACCCGGTTCTGACTGGCGATCATAGCATCTTTAGTAGCCGGATCTTCTATTTGAGCCGATTGCAGGGCGATAAGGCTTTTTACCAACTCTAAATTGTTCTTGACTCGATGGTGAATTTCCTTAAGGAGTAGTTCGTTTTCGGCATTCTTGGCTCTAATAATTCTGGTGGCTTTTTTTCTCTTTTCGAAGAAATAAAATAGCGATAGTAAAAAAACTAATAACAGAGAGGCAATTATGATAAAGAGCGTTTGGGTCTTACTTTTTTGATCTATCAATGCGGCCTGGGATGCCAGAACCTCATCCTTTTTCTCTGTTTCATATTTGATGGCCATCTCAGATTCAATATTGGCAATCTTACCTTCGAGTAAATTTTTAGAGTTATCGTGGGCTTTGTCTTTATAAATCAAGGCATTTTCAAAATCACCTAATTGAATATAAGTTTCCGCCAGATCCAAATAGGGTTGAATGATCCCTGTTTGTCCTTTTTCTTCATATGCCTGCACGCCTGCTAAAAGATGATCCAGAGCCTGCTGATAATTTTCCTGTAACAGGTAAACTTGTCCTATTTCAGTTCTATAGGTGGCACAACGTTCCTCACCTATATGTTTTTTGCACAAGTCCCATGCAGCTATATAATCTTCTAAGGCATTATCGTATTCTTTTGCTTTTATATAGACCTCACCACGGTAGGAATAGGCCCTAACGGGCACAAAGATTTCCTCAGGTGCTTTTGTTCTGACGATTTCCAGGCAATATTCAGTAGCTTCATAAGCTTTTTCAAATTCACCCAGTTCACCATAACCAATTATTAAATTGAATTGTGCGATCGCTAATTCGCTGTAATTTTCACTTTTCTCTAATAAGGGTATTGCCTGATTAGTGTAGTCTATGGATTCTTCATAGTCTTCCATCACGCGAAATTTAACACCTAAAGTACGATAGGCACTTCCCAGACCGGCATCGTCATTTAATTCTTCGTACAAATCGATCGACCTGAACAATACCTCCTGTGCCTTATCCAATTGTCCGGTATTTAAATAATCTATGGAGAGAGATCTATAAGTATCTGCAATCTTCTTTTTGTCGTTGCCCCTTAAATGATAAGCCAAAGCCTTCTCAGCATGATATACCACAGAGTCTGGAGAAAACAGGCCGTTATATGCGTGCCAGCTGGCTAATGATTCATGAATCTGGGCGATTAGAGAATCATTTTCCGTTTTTAAACTTCGTTTAAGGGTGGCTAGTGCTATGGTATGATATTTCTCTAAATTATCTGTCTTTGTGCTGTTGTTCTGTAACCATGAAAGGATTGAGTCAATAGTCTGTTTAGACAGATCTTTCTCGCTTAATTTATCAGATTGTGAAAAGCTGACACCGGAAACAAAACAAACCAGTATTACTGTGTAAATTATTTTGAGCATAACTTTTGAAAAACTGGTTGTAAAGAAGTTTGATAATGATTTTAAATATACAGAATTTCCTTAGAAAACGGCCATGTGTGTCTTTATAAGTATCTGGAAACCAAATTATTTAAAGTATTTTAATCTCACTTTGAGAAAGTGATATAATACCCGATTCCAAATAATTTCGTTTCTGGCGATCCTACTATAAGCTTTTATCCGCGTGTTTTTATATTCTAATCACAAGAGTAAGAAAGCAGAGTTGTGCATTTGCCCATAATTTTTGAATGTATGCATTTTCTTTAATGGGGTGCGAGCATTTATTATATAAAATTGGTGGTGAGAAATTCTGAATATGATTAGCTCCAATACATTCATCCAGGAAGGAGCAGTTATTTTTTTAAGAAAAAAACAAAAATTATTTAGATTAAAGTAGCCATTACATTTATACTTCTTAAATTTATTTTGCTTATTGAAAAAACTTTCATGAAAAATTATGATAAATAACAGACGCTGGTTTTTAAAGAACATGGGACTTGCTGGCGCCAGTCTCGCCGTGATACCTTCTACCTTTGCCGCACAATCAGAATTGAATACCGAAAGTCTTACCAGGCTTTATTCCGGAGCCTCACAGGATAAAACGATCCGGATAGGACTTATTGGTGCGGGAGGTATGGGAACAGCCGATACTAAAACCGCACTTGAGGTTAAAAACACCGAATTAATTGCCGTATGTGATCTTTACGATGGCAGGCTGGAAGAAGCGAAGAAGCGCTGGGGAACAGGTCTTTATATAACAAAGGACTATAACGATATTCTGAAAAGAGAGGATATCGATGCAGTAATAATTGGTACTCCAGATCACTGGCATAAACAAATTAGTGTAGATGCCTTAAAGGCTGGTAAACATGTGTACTGCGAAAAGCCCATGATCCATTCGGTGGAGGAAGGAAATGAAATTGTGAAAGCCTGGAAAAAGTCCGGAAAAGTATATATGGTAGGAAGTCAGGGTCTTTCTTCACTTGGAAATGAAAAAGCGAAAGAGCTTCTTGCTGGCGGAGCAATTGGTGAATTGAATTATGCCGAAGGCTTCTGGGCGAGAAATTCACCTATGGGAGCATGGCAGTATCCTATCCCTGAAGATGCTTCTAGAGAGACTGTTGACTGGGAGAAGTTCATAGCCAATACTACTAAAAGGCCTTTTGATGCTATGCGCTTTTTTAGGTGGAGAAATTACCTGGATTATGGAACAGGTATGTCTGGAGATCTTTTTGTTCATCTCTTTTCGAGTCTGCATTTTATTACAAATTCCCTGGGGCCTATTCAGGTCGCGGCAATGGGCGGTCTACGGTACTGGGAGGATGGCAGGGAAGTTCCCGATGTACTCTTGGGAATGTTTGATTATCCCGATACTAAAGAGCATCCGGGTTTCAATCTTTCATTACGCTGTAATTTTGTGGATGGAACCAGTGGCAGTACATATTTAAAACTGGTAGGAAGTGAAGGTTCTATGGATGTTGAATGGGAAAAAGTTACTCTAAAACGAAATGCGAACGCGGGTAGTGACGATCCGTTTTTAGCGGAAAAGTCTAAAGAATCTAATGCTCGTCCCGGAAGAAAGAAAATGCAGGCACCTTTGGAAACTGTTTATACCGCACAGAAGGGATATAAAGGAGCACATTTCGATCATTTTTCTAATTTCTTCAACGCTATAAGAAACAATGGACAAGTGGTAGAAGATCCGGTGTTTGGTTTCAGAGCTGCAGCTCCTGCATTGCTGTGCAACACCAGCTACAGACAGAATAAATTTATTAACTGGGATCCGGTTAATATGAAAGTTGTTTAATTTTTAAATAGAATAAGATGAAAAAAGTACTAGTAAGTTTGTTCGCGATCGGTCTCTTAGTGGGATGTAAGACCGAGAAAGATAATTCAAAGGAACAAACAGAAGATATGTCTAATGCGGAAACTCAATCTAATATTGAAAGCGAGGAAGACTGGATCTATTTGTTTGACGGTAAAAGTGCGGATGGTTGGAGAGCCTATAATGAGGAAGGGGAACTTCCAGAAGGTTGGGTGGTAGAGAACGGAAGCCTGAAATCACTCGGGAAAGGAGGTGATATAGGAGGTGATATCATTTATGGAGATGAAGAATTTGGCGAATTTGAACTTAGCCTTGAATGGAAGATCGCTCCTGAAGGTAATAGCGGCATCTTTTACCATGTAGTTGAAGGAGAACAGTATGAAGCTCCTTATTTTAATGCCCCCGAATATCAGGTGATAGACCAGCTTGGATTTCCGCGAAAGTTGGAAGAATTGAACTCTCTTGGAGCCGATTATGGTATGTATTCCCCAAATTATAAAGAAGAAGATATAAAGGAGGCAGGCGAATGGAACACCAGTAAAATCAGGTTTACAAATGAGAAGGTTACTTACTGGCTAAACGGGCAGAAAACTGTAGAATTTGTGCCCTGGTCTGATGACTGGAAGAAACGCAAGTCTGAAGGAAAATGGAAAGAATTTCCAGATTATGGCAAAGCCAAAAAGGGATATATAGGCCTGCAGGATCATGGTAGTGAGGTATGGTACAGGAATATAAAGATCAGGAAACTCTAAGGTTAATTGGGATTGTTTATTTTACGGGTCAATAAAGTTAAAAAGCTTCAGTTAAAGAGCTTAAACAATTCTTAAAGTTTTAATATTTTAACCCACCCTAAAATTGATAGATTTCAATTTTAAGAACACTTTATTAATCTACTAAATCTTTTTTATGAGCAAATTAAACCGAAGAACCTTTATTTCCCAGACCACTCTTACGGGAATGGGCTTGAGTATTATTCCTTCTCATGTCCTGGGGGGTATTGGCTTCACTACCCCCAATGACAAAATCAATGTGGCACTGATAGGTGCTGGAACCCAGGCATTAAAAATGCTTCCCGAATGGTTGGAGCGTGACGAATTACAATTAATTAGTGTTTGTGACCCGAATAAGGAAAGTCGGGATTATCCCACCTGGGGTGCACCCCAGGGTGAAGAACATGGAGTAGCCGGAGGCCGTGAGGTGGCAAAAAGAGTGATCAATAAATTTTATGCTGAAAAGACCGGGAAGTCCTCCTATGATGGTGTTTCCACGTATGCCGATTTCAGGGAACTGCTCGAAAAAGAAAAAGATCTGGATGCTGTTTTTATAATGACGCCCGATCATTTACATGCTACCATCGCCCTTGCCGCAATGAAAAAGGGCCTTTTTGTGGCGACCCATAAACCTGTTTCCAATTATTTGAATGAGATCCGGCTCACCTGCGATACGGTTAGAGAAACAGGAATCCCTACCCACTGTTTTGCATATAAAAACCCCCAGGAATTGTACGTGATGAAAAACCTTATAGACAGTGGAGCTATAGGAAAGGTTACCGAGTTTCACAGATGGACCAACCGTCCAATGTGGCCGCAGGGTTCACCTTATCTACCCGAACCGGCTCAGGTACCAGAAGGTTTTGACTGGCAGCTATGGTTAGGGCCATCTAAAGACCGACCCTATTCACCGGGATATACTCATACTGTTTTCAGAGGCTGGTATGAATTCGGTGCCGGTTGTATGGCCGATATGGGATATTACGGTTTCTGGAAGGACTGGAGGATACTTAATCTTGGAAAACCTGATAATGCTGAAGGTAATAAGAATGTGTACTGCCAGATAAAGGACTTCAGGAGTGGCTGGATAGAGAATAATATAAGTTATCCGCATGCAGCGAATGCCTTTTGGGAAATTCCTGTGGAAGGTGAGGACAGGTTGATGGATGTGTACTGGTATGAAGGAGGAATAAAACCAAGAACGCCAAAAGCTTTGGCGAAAAACGGAAGAAAGATCGGTGGAGATGGGGTGATGTTCATCGGCGAAAACGGAAGTATTATTTCGGGCTATGGATATGAAGAGCCATTGGTTTTTGATAAAAAAGGAAATCTTCAGCAATTACCTGAATTCAGTCTGGAAGGAGCAGATCTTAGGGATGAAAACTCTGAAATGATAGATGCTTTTAAGGGTGTAAAACCATCGAGAGGTAGCATAGATAAAGTACAGAATGTGGCTGAAACGGTCGGTCTTGGAAACCTGGCCGTAAGGATGGACGATCGCCTCGAATGGGACATAGCCAACATGAAAGTAACCAATAATGAAGAAGCTAACCAGTATGTATCCCGGGATTACAGACAAGGCTGGGAACTTTAATTAAAAACCCTATTATAAAATGACAATTATGAAAAAACTTAAAATCTTAGTGTGCTTATTCTTCTTTATAGTCTCAACTTCCTTACTGGCTCAGAAGAGCTCTGTTTATGAAAAGGAAGGTTATGTAAGTTTGTTTAACGGAAAAGACCTAAGCGGCTGGAAGATTCCGGAAGGAGATGGAGGCCACTGGAATGTTATCGATGGGGTGATAGACTATGATGCCCGTTCTGAAGCTGAAGGCAATAAAAGTCTTTGGACAGAAAAGGAATATGAAGACTTTAAATTACATGTAGAATGGCGTTTCAAGGGGTATGGAGACCATTTGTTCCCACTGCCTACAATTTTACCAAATGGCGACTATCTGCTGGACGAAAATGGTGATATCATAGAGCCTCTCGGGCCAAATGCTGATTCGGGGATCCTTATCAAAGGAGCCGGACAGGTGCAGATGTGGTGCTGGTC
>JAWWBH010000126.1:0-8181 GCA_033721075.1 Christiangramia sp. | reverse complement strand
TTAGTTGTGTAGAAGAGTCATTTCATTGATTTGAAATGGCTCTTTTATTTTGTTCTCTATAAATAGATGATTTTCTAAATTTCCAGGGGGAAATAAAAAAGCCTGCTGAATCTCAGCAGGCTTTCTTGGTCGGGGTGGCAGGATTCGAACCTGCGGCCTCCTGCTCCCAAAGCAGGCGCGATAACCGGGCTACGCTACACCCCGAAATGGTCTTTCAACCATAATTGGGCGGCAAATATAATAATTATTCACCTCTCACAATGAAAAGTTTTAATTTTTTATATCTTAGTTCACTTATAATTTATCCAAGTCAAAATTATAATGCTATGAAAAAATTATTATTACTGTTTACATTACTTTTCAGCCTTTATTCCTGCGGGGAAAACGGAAAAACTTCCGATTCTGCCAAGGCTGAAGAAAATACCGACCAGAACTCCGAAGGTCAGTCAGAACCAACTGAAGTACCCGACCCCATCCCGGCCGATAGTTCTGATGCATACTCCTATGAAATGGTGGTTGACGGACTTAAGATTCCCTGGGGATTGGAATTCCTTCCGGACGGAAGTATCATAATAACAGAAAAAAGTGGTGAGATCATTCATTTTAAGGATGGCCAGAAAATAAATATCGAAGGAGCACCGGAAGTTTATAACCGTGGCCAGGGTGGTTTGTTAGATGTCGCAGTACACCCTAATTATGCCAGTAATGGCTGGTTGTATTTTACGTATTCCTCGAAGGAAGGCGAAGAGGATGGCGGAAATACCGCATTAATGCGCGCAAAACTCGATGGCAATAAGCTTACCAGTAAAGAAGTCCTCTACAAGGCCACTCCTAACACCACTAAAGGTCAGCACTTTGGTTCCCGGATTTCTTTTGATAAGCAGGGTTATCTATATTTTAGTGCCGGGGAACGTGGTGCAAGAGACGTGAATCCTCAGGATATCACCCGTGATAATGGAAAAGTTTATCGTTTGAACGATGACGGAAGTGTCCCTTCAGACAATCCTTTTGTAGGGAAAGAAAATGCCGTGGAGGCTATTTACTCTTATGGTCATCGTAATCCACAGGGAATGATCCTGAATCCTGAGACCGGTGAAATATGGGTTCATGAACATGGTCCAAAAGGTGGCGATGAAATTAATGTGGTGAAGAAAGGAGCCAATTATGGCTGGCCGGTTGTTACCTATGGTGAGAACTATGATGGAACTCCAATCACCGACGAAAGATCAAGACCCGAAATGGAAGATCCAATCTTTTACTGGCTGCCTTCCATTGCGCCCAGTGGATTTGCCTATGTGACTTCAGATAAATTCCCGGAATTAAAAGGAGACCTTTTGGTGGGTTCACTAAAATTCAAATACCTGGAACACCTGGAACTTGACGGTAAAACAATAAAAAAACGCACCAAGTTGCTGCAGGATATTGGCCGAATAAGAGATGTAATTCAGGGACCAGATGGTAATATCTATGTAGCCATAGAAGGAAAAGGAATCGCAAAACTTACTCATAACAACTAACACATCATGAAAAAACTGCTAATTGTATTGGGCCTTGTGGCCTTTGTTGCCTGTAAATCTGACAAAAAAGAAAAAGATCAGGAAGAAGAATCTTATGTGATCCCCTCTTCCGAAAAATCCAGTGAGTCTTCTCCCCTTTCGGCAAGTATTAAAAGAGGGAAAGAGATTTACCAGGATCTATGTGTAACCTGTCATTTACCCACCGGGAAAGGTATTCCCGGCACCTATCCTCCCCTCGATGGCTCTAACTGGCTAACCGAAAAAAGAGAGGAAAGTATAAGAGGTGTGAAATACGGAATGCAGGGACCTATAGAGGTGAATGGTGAAAAATTTGATAACATCATGACACCTATGGGGCTTAGCGATCAGGAAGTGGCAGATGCATTGAACTATGTAATGAATTCCTGGTCTAATAATATAGATGATATGGTAACCGCTGAAGAAGTTGCCCAGGTTCAGGAAAAAGCTGAATAATTATTTTTCTAAAATTCAAAATCCAAACCGGCTGAAATTCAGGCCGGTTTTTCTTTTTCATATCTTTCTTCAGGTCATCCCGATTTCCTTAAAACCAATTTTATAAAACTAATAATTACCTTTGCGCAAATTTCAATCTTATGTTAATTATTGGTATTGCCGGGGGTACGGGAAGTGGGAAGACCACCGTGGTAAATCAGATCATAGAGGAATTAAAACATGAGGAAGTAGATGTGATTTCGCAAGATGCATACTACCAGGACACTTCTCATCTTTCATTCGAGGAACGTAAAAAGATCAATTTTGACCATCCAAAATCTATAGATTTTGAGCTTATGGCTGAACATCTGAAGCAGCTAAAGAATGGTGAGAGCATTCAGCAACCGGTTTATTCCTTTAAAGAGCATAATCGTACAGCAGAAACAGTAGAGATCCAGCCCCGAAAGGTGATCATCGTTGAGGGCATCCTTATCCTTACCCATCCTGAAATTCGCGACCTTTTCAATATAAAGATATATGTTCACGCCGATAGTGATGAAAGGCTGATTAGAAGATTGAAAAGAGATATTGCTGAAAGAGGCCGGGACCTTGAAGAGGTTTTATGGAGATACCAGACCACTCTCAAACCTATGCACCAGCAGTTTATCGAGCCTACCAAGGAGTTTGCAGATATCATTATTCCCACAAACCGAATTAACACCGTAGCTGTTGACATAGTTCAGACTATTATAAAAGATCGCTTAACCTAATTTTGTATCTTTAAAGCCTATGAAGTATAAAGACCTGCGTAAAATGCCCTGGTTCAGGTTTATCAGCAATAAGTATGTGCTGATCAGTCTGGTTTTTGCAGGGTGGATGATCTTTCTGGATACTAATTCCTGGTTCATACATCATGAACTGGATCAGGAAATACAGGAACTACAGGACAACAAAAATTATTATCAAAACGAAATAGCGAAAGACAAGGCGGTAATAAAAAACCTTCAGGATTCTGTGGAACTTGAAAAGTTTGCAAGACAGAAATACTATATGAAGCGACCAGATGAAGATATTTACATCATAGAATACGATACCGTAGATTGATCTTTTCGCTATACTTTCCAATCAAAATCAAATAGATAATGAAACAATTGTTATTTCAGGAATTTCAAGAAGTTTCTGCAAAACAATGGAAACAAAAGATCCAGGCCGATCTGAAGGGTGCCGACTATAACGAAAAGCTGGTAACCAAAACCCTTCATGGCATTGATATAAAACCTTTTTATTCAGCAGAGGATGTTGAAGAAACACTGAAAGTCTCTAATCCCGCTCACTGGCATATTTGTGAGAAGGTCTATGTAACTTCAGCCGGGGATGCCAATAAGAAGGCCAGGGAAAAACTTCAGCGAGGAACCCAAGCGATCTGGTTTATTTTACCTACTAAAGAAATCGTTTTCGAAGAGCTACTGAATAATCTTCAGGAAAATATTGAGATCTATATGGAGCTTCATTTCCTTGACGCGGAGTACGTGAAAAAGCTCGACGATTTCCTTTCAGATAAACCTTATAAAGTATATCTGCAAACCGATATAATTGGAAAACTGGCAAGGACAGGAAACTGGTTCGATAACCTGAAATCTGATCATTCCCAGTTGGAACAGATCGTTCAGAGCTCCAGAAATTTTGAATCTGTAATAAGTATCAACCTGTCACTGTATCAAAATGCAGGAGCGAACATTCCGCAGCAACTCGCCTATACAATGGCCCATCTTACGGAATACCTGAATCATTTTTCAAACCTGCCTGATGAAGGAAGGAAAGATCTCAAATTTCAGTTCCAGGTTTCGGTGGGACCGGATTATTTCTTCGAGATCTCCAAGATCAGAGCTCTGCGCTGGCTGTATACCACTATCGCAAAGGAATTTGGGTTCAGTATAAATTGCCACATACTGGCATTACCAACCAGAAGGACCAAGACCCTTTATGATTTCAATGTGAATATGTTGCGTACAACTACCGAAAGTATGAGTGCAATTCTGGGTGGTGCCGATGCCATTTGTAACATGCCTTACGATGCTATCTATCATAAGGACAATGAATTTGGAGACCGTATCGCCAGGAACCAGCTTCTTATCATGAGAAACGAGAGTTACCTGGATAAAGTGGGTAATGTTGCTGAAGGAACTTACTATTTAGAAACTATCACCAGGCAGCTGGCTGAACAGGCCCTGGAAATTTTTAAGGAGATCGAAAAAGGCGGAGGCTTCCTGAAAGAATTAAAAGCAGGGGTGATTCAGAGGAAAATAAAGGAAAGTGCTTCTGCCGAACAGGAAAAATTCGATAATGGAGAACTGGTGCTTATCGGAACCAATAAATTTGAGAATCAACAGGACAGGATGAAAGATGATATTGAATTGTATCCGTTCCTGAAGAAAAATCCCAGAAAGACTTTAATTGAACCTATACTTGAAAGAAGGCTGAGTGAAGAGACTGAAAAGGAAAGACTTGAAGAAGAAAAGCAAAGCCAGTCAACCCAATAAATTTAAGATTTATGCAACGCAAAGATCTTCAAAATATTAGCCTTGATGATAAGGACCTGGTAAAACGGAGACCAGAATCCAAAAAGGAGACCTTTACCACACCCGAGGAAATTGAGATCAAAACCTCATATTCCAAAGAAGATATTTCAGAAGCTGAACATTTGAATTTTGCTGCCGGCATCCCGCCTTATCTACGCGGACCGTACAGTACAATGTATGTTAGCAGGCCATGGACCATTCGCCAGTATGCAGGATTTTCAACTGCCGAAGAAAGCAACGCATTTTACAGAAGAAACCTGGCTGCAGGTCAGAAAGGGCTTTCTGTGGCTTTTGACCTTCCAACTCACAGAGGTTATGATTCAGATCATGATCGCGTTGTTGGAGATGTAGGAAAAGCTGGGGTAGCCATAGATTCGGTTGAAGACATGAAGATCCTTTTCGATCAGATCCCGCTGGATAAGATGTCGGTTTCCATGACCATGAACGGAGCCGTACTTCCAATAATGGCTTTTTACATAGTAGCGGCCGAAGAACAGGGCGTAAAACCTGAACAGCTTTCCGGGACCATTCAGAATGATATTCTAAAGGAATTTATGGTGCGGAACACCTATATTTACCCTCCCACTCCTTCGATGAAGATCATTTCAGACATATTCGAATACACATCTCAGAATATGCCTAAATTCAATAGTATAAGTATTTCGGGCTATCATATGCAGGAAGCGGGTGCCACCTGTGATATTGAACTGGCCTATACCCTGGCAGACGGACTGGAATATATCAGAAAAGGTCTGGAGGCAGGAATGGATATCGATAGTTTCGCTCCCAGGCTTTCGTTTTTCTGGGCAATTGGAATGAATCATTTTATGGAGATCGCGAAAATGCGGGCTGGAAGAATGTTGTGGGCAAAGCTGGTAAAGCAGTTCAACCCTAAAAATCCGAAATCTCTTTCCTTACGAACTCATTCCCAGACCAGCGGCTGGAGTTTAACTGAACAGGATCCTTTCAATAACGTTGCGAGAACCTGTATAGAAGCTGCAGCCGCTGCTTTTGGCGGAACCCAGAGCTTACATACCAATGCGCTGGATGAAGCCATTGCACTACCTACAGATTTTTCGGCAAGGATCGCGAGAAATACACAATTATATCTTCAGCAGGAAACTAATATCACCAAAACTGTCGATCCATGGGCAGGAAGTTTTTATGTGGAGAAATTAACGGAACAGATCGCTGAAAAAGCCTGGAAACTTATAGAAGAAGTTGAAGAGCTTGGAGGAATGACCAAAGCTATAGAAGCCGGAATTCCGAAAATGAGAATTGAGGAGGCTGCAGCCAGAAAACAGGCCAGAATAGATAGCGAGACCGATGTGATCGTTGGGGTGAATAAATACCGGCTGGAAAAAGAAGATGAACTCGTTACCCTTGAGGTAGATAACCAGACCGTTAGAAAACAACAGATTGCCAGACTTGAAATGATCCGCGCCGAAAGGAACGAAGAAAAGGTTCAGCAGGCGCTGGAAAATTTAAGAAAGGCTGCTAAAGAAGAAAATGCTAATTTGCTGGAATTAGCTGTAGAAGCAGCCAGGGAAAGAGCAAGTCTGGGCGAGATAAGTGATGCTTTGGAGGATGTTTATGGAAGGTATAAAGCAAAAATTCAAACCTTTAGCGGAGTATATTCAAAAGAAATGAAAGATAACAGCTCATTTAATAAAGCCAGGCAACTGGCCGACAAATTTGCCGAAATGGAAGGCCGCCGGCCCAGGATCATGATCGCTAAAATGGGACAGGATGGCCACGACCGAGGCGCCAAAGTGGTTGCCACGGGTTATGCCGATCTTGGTTTCGATGTGGATATTGGTCCGCTTTTCCAGACTCCTGCAGAAGCAGCCCAACAGGCCGTTGAAAATGATGTTCATATCCTTGGAGTATCCTCTCTTGCTGCAGGACACAAAACCCTGGTTCCACAGGTTATTGAAGAGCTAAAGAAACTGGGGCGTGAAGATATTATGGTGATCGTTGGAGGAGTGATCCCGTCACAGGATTATCAATTCCTTTTTGATGCGGGAGCCGTGGCTGTCTTTGGTCCCGGGACCAGGATCAGTGATGCGGCCATTCAATTACTGGAAATTTTGATCGATGAATAACCCTGTGGGCAGGCTCAGGTGGCAGGTGATTGAAATGCTGAATTTTGAAATTTGAATTCATTAGAAGATAGAGAAGAGAAAAGAGATCACAGATTAGAAACTGAAGATTAATAACGAAAAACCAAACGGCTTAAGGCATATTACATAGAGCTTTAAGCTTTAATTGACTGCTCCATGAATTCTGAATTTCGAATTTCGAATGATTTAGAAAAAAGATGAGAGAGAAGAAAAAAAGAAACTGCTAATTGAATATTGTTTACGACCCACTCAAAAATCAAAACTGAACACTGAACACTGAACACTGAACACTGAACACTGAAAATATGGACTTAAAGAAAAAAATGCTTCGGGATGATGCTCTTGAAGGGAAGAATATCATTGTTACCGGTGGAGGTAGCGGACTCGGAAAATCGATGACCAGATATTTCCTGGAACTGGGAGCCAAAGTGGCGATCACTTCCAGAAATCTCGAAAAACTTCAAAATACTGCTAAAGAACTTGAAGAGGAGACCGGTGGTAAGTGTTTCGCCGTTCAGTGTGATGTAAGACATTATGACCAGGTCGAAGCTATGCGCGATGCTGTGATGGATGAATTTGGTTCTGTCGAGATTCTGCTGAACAACGCTGCCGGAAATTTCATCTCTCCTACCGAGAGACTCAGTGCTAATGCTTTTGACACTATCATAGATATCGTTCTAAAAGGAAGCAAGAACTGTACGCTAGCACTGGGTAAACACTGGATAGACAAAAAAGAAGAAAATAAAACTATACTGAACATTGTGACCACTTATGCCTGGACAGGTTCAGCCTATGTGGTACCCAGCGCAACGGCAAAAGCCGGTGTACTTGCCATGACAAGATCTCTTGCCGTGGAGTGGGCAAAATACGGAATAAGATCCAACGCTATAGCTCCTGGCCCCTTCCCTACCAAAGGTGCATGGGACAGGCTTTTGCCTGGAGATCTCAAAGAGAAATTCGATCTTGCTAAAAAGGTACCGCTAAAACGCGTTGGAGATCACCAGGAACTGGCAAACCTTGCGGCCTATCTTGTTTCAGATTTTTCAGCTTATGTAAATGGAGAAGTTATTACTATCGATGGTGGAGAATGGTTAAAAGGTGCGGGACAGTTCAATTTACTGGATGCCGTTCCCGAAGAAATGTGGGATATGCTTGAGAATATGATCCGCGCAAAAAAAAGTAAATCTTAAAAACCAAAAATTCAATTAATTTATATTAATATCCCCCCGCCTTAAATGAACAAATACTTAATTCTTTTTGCTCTTACTATTTTATGTATCAATATTAAAGCTCAAAATCCTGCCGATAAATATGCTACCATCTATTTTAAAGATGGCGCAGAAAAATCGGTGATTATTAATTTTGATAAAACAATTGATTTCTCACAAGCAACCTATAGAGCAAGTGCAGAATCCAAACCTGAAATCGCTGCCGCTTCTAAAATAGATAGTATCATATCCAAAGACGATAAGAATAATTTTTTTTCAAGAAAGATTGGCAAGGAAACCT
>JAWWBH010000125.1:0-8196 GCA_033721075.1 Christiangramia sp. | reverse complement strand
ATAAGAATTACCCGCTCCGGGAATTAGTATTTTCAATTCTTTGTCTTCCAGCTGGTCGATATACTCTTTTAGGGGAGTGGATATGTATCCAATATCCCATCCCGTTCGGTTGTCCCGATACCTGGTAGACCAAAATTCACTATTCATTGTCCTTGTCTTTATCCTTATTCTCCTCGCGGTTTTCCCTGGCATTTTCAAACCAATCATCAATATCCCTTCTGTCTTTCTTAGTAGGCCGGCCTGTACCTTTTTTTCGGTAATAATCCTTTGAGTATTTTAAAAGATCCAGTTTTTCGAAAGCCTCCTTAGGCGTTATATCATGTACATAGAGATTTACGAGTTTGGCGCCCACTCTGCTCTTGGGAATATCGAGGATCTCCAGTTCATAGTTTATCTGGTTTTTCCTAAGCTTTAATTTATCCCCTGGAAAGACCTCTTTAGAGGGTTTTAGGATCTCCTCCTCAAGCCTTACTTTTCCCTGCTTACAGGCATTAGTAGCAATACTTCTGGTTTTAAAATAGCGTACACACCATAAAAATTTATCAACTCTCATAATTTGGCCTCTAAATCACCGTTCATATTGGAGCAAAAATACAAGATTATTGTATCTTGCGGCTCCTAAATAAAATTCGAATGAGATTAAACAAATTATTTGCGATTTGCCTTACGGCTTTTCTTGTTTTTTCATGCAATAAAGACGATGATAATGGTGTTGAAGTAGTTCCTCCAAGAGACCGTGGAGAAGTAGCTATTGAAGATGATCAGGAAATATTAGCCTACCTGAATACGCATTTTTATAATTACGAAGAATTTGAAAGCCCTTCAGAAGATTTCGATTATGTAGTTCGGTTTGATACTATAGCCGGAGACAACTCAAATAAGACTCCTATTATAGACTCTGATAAACTGATGACCAAAACTGTTAACTATGAAGGAGTAGATCAGCAGGTCTATATTTTGAAGGTTAGGGAAGGAGAAGGCGCGAAGCCTGCTTTTACCGATTCTACCCTGGTAGCATATCGCGGTCAGCTCCTGAATAGTAGTGTTTTTGATAGTAACCTGAAGTCCCCGGTATGGTTTAATCTTTCGGGTTATGAAGTGAGAGCTTCTAATGGCGTTATTGGGACTGTAGGAAATGTTATAAAGGGTTTTTCAGAAGGCCTTGAAGAATTTAGGGCTGCCACAGGTTACGAAGTTCAGGCTGATAACACAGTGAAATGGAATAATGATTATGGGGTAGGTGCAATCTTTCTTCCTTCTGGCTTAGGTTATTTTTCGAGTCCAAAAGCTGCCATTCCTTCATACTCACCACTAATTTTTACTATAAATATGTATCATGTGAATGTGGCCGATCATGATAGGGATGGAGTTCCTTCCTATTTGGAAGATATTGACGGCGATGGGGATCCTTTTAATGATGATACCGATGGTGATGGCCTAAGTAATCACTCAGATCCAGATGATGATGGTGATGGTAAGCCAACTAAAGAAGAATTAGGTGATAAGAATGGAGACGGAATTCCAGATTATCTGGATCCGGATATCTTTGAATAATCACATAAAAAGAAAGACTGTCTGAAAAGTCTAGAAACCGTCATCCTGTTCCGATAGCTATCGGGATTATTTCAGGATATTCTTAACTAATTGAAAATCAAAATCAATTAGAAGCTGAAACAAGTTCAGCTTGACGCAATAAGATCTTTTCAGACAGTCTCTTTTATTTTTACTTTCCTCCCACCGACTGGAGGTCATCTATACAGGCCTGATCAAGTTCTGGAATGCCTGATCCATTGATAACATCAACCACTCCGCTTCCAAATTCTATAGATGCCCTCATTAAACATCCATCTCCATTGCAATGTCCTTGATTTTCTGAGTCTTCATGGTTAGAAACCGGTTCAGTACCCAGGTCCACAAGACCAAATAAATGCCCAAATTCATGGTTTAAGGTTGCAGCTTCTATGGTAGGCCTGCTTGGAGACCCATTTCTATTTGCAAATTCTTTGATCGTTTGTTCATAGATCACCATGGAAGTATTTCTGAAAGCAGATCCAAGAACGAATTTTTCATTAGTGTCTTTTTCGTTACTGCCATCAGCAAAATAGATCCATACGGCTATTTCATCACCCACATTATAGGCTGTCCTTTCCTCTTTTTCGATCTCTACGATTTCCTCAATATTGAAAGGAGCCTTTCCTGAAGAGGGAACAGATCTCAAAGTAATGTTTATACCATCTGGTTTATATATTCTTTTCTGAAGGAAACTTTGAAATTTACTTATAGCTTCATCAGCAGGTTTATTGCCCTCCACATACACTATCTCAAGATTCATCGATGTGAATTTTACATCGCTCAGCAGATCGGTCGCAGAAGCCCCAAGAGTTTTAAGGTTTGCGGAACGGTCTACACCTCCATTCTTTGGATCATTTGGATCATCCTTGGTACAGGAAAATACAAACCCGATGGCAACAAAAATTATAAGTAGTTTTTTTATTCTTATCATGATGAATTTTATGCGCTGTGGCAAAAATATGAAAAATAGTGAGTTAGAGTGGATTTAATATAGCCAGGTAATCAAAATGCCTGCCTTTTTGTATGATATTACAGCTAAAATTATTTTTTCCGGCCTCCTTTTTCAGCAGTGCAGGATCTATATATAACCAGTCGAACATATCAGATTTTGAATCTTTGTATGTAAGCTGGAATTTTAATTCACCATAATATTCTTCCTGGTCTGGTAATTCTTCATCGAAAAGATATATGAGATCTGAGGAATCCAGCAGGATCTGCCCATTATGTTGCAGAAGTGACCGGCAATGTTCGAAGAACTTTTTCAGGTTTTTCAATTTGCCTATGATCCCACTGCCATTCATCAGCATGAGAATTGTATCGAATTCTTCATTTTTTAGTTCAAAGAAATCCTTGCATTCGGCAGTTTTAACACCGCGTTTTTTAGCCACGTCGATGGCTCCCGGAGAAGTGTCAATTGCCATACACTTTAGATCTTTAGTGTTTTGCAGGTAAAGACTGTGGCTTCCGGCTCCACAACCCACATCCAGGACTTTTCCCTTGCATAATTCAAGCGCTTTCTGCTCAATAGGAGGCATTTCATCGAAATCTCTGAAAAGATAACTTACAGGGATAGTATCATCTTCAAAATCAGGGGAGTGAACTACTATATCAGTTTCATCATTTTCTTCGAAAAAAGCTTTGATGGCATTGCCGAATATATCCTTATTTTTGTCCAATGGAAGAGATTCTTAAAAGTTTACCTGATAGGGCCAAAGATAAGAAGAAGGAGAATAGAAAGTTCTTTTCAAAACTGAAGAAAAGGCCGCCAAAGGATCTTGATTCTCTTATGATCCAACTTCACGAGGAGGAATTCTCCCGCACAGACTGCCTTAAATGCGCTAATTGTTGTAAAACCACAGGCCCGTTATTCACTCAAAAGGATATTGAAAGGCTTGGCAAACATTTTAAAATGAAGCCGGGAGATTTTATCGATACTTATCTTAGGCTGGATGAGGAGAATGACTATGTTTTACAACAGGTGCCCTGTCCTTTTCTGGGAAGCGATAACTATTGCTCGGTGTATGATAAGAGGCCCAAGGCCTGTAGGGAGTATCCGCATACAGACAGGAAGGACTTTCATAAAATCTCAAATGTTACCATTAAGAATACGGCGATCTGTCCGGCCGCCTACAATATTGTGGAAGAGATGAAAAAGAGAATCTCTACCTGATTAAAAGAATTTTCTAATTGTAAAGGAGGTATTTTTCCCTGATTTCGCTATATTCCTTCAATCCTTTTTGCCAGGTTTTCTCAATCTCCTCTGCGCTTAATCCATCTTCAATTTGTTGCTGAAGTCTTTTCGTACCTGCCAGTTTGGTGAAAAACTGATTAAAGAAATCCTCTTTTGATGAAGTATGATTATAGGCTTCAATAAGCCATTCAAGGTTAAGTGAATTAAGTTCAGGGCTTTCCGAAAGATCTTTTCCGTAACACTCTTTCCCTTTATGTTTGGGATTTTGTGCGCCATCCATAGGTTGCGGGGTATAAGAATAAGAGTAATAGTCTTTATCCAGAAATGGTGAACCGAATACCTGGAATTGTTTGTTGGTGCCACGACCTGCATTCACATTGGTTCCTTCAAAAAAGCAAAGGCTGGGGTATAGGTTGATAGATTTTTCGTTTGGAAGGTTAGGAGATGGTTTAACCGGCAGGGAATAAGTCAGGGCGTGGTCATAATTCTTCATCTGTATGACCTTTAGATCGCATTTTATTCCATTAGTAAGCCAGTTCTGCCCATTGATCATTTTTGCATATTCCCCAATTGTCATTCCATGAACCACAGGAACCGGATGCATGCCAACAAAACTTTTAAACTCTTTTTCCAGAATCGGTCCGTCAATATAAGAGCCATTCGGATTAGGCCTATCCAATACCAGTAACGGGATGTTATTCTCGGCGCAGGATTCCATAATATAATGTAAAGTGGAGATGTAGGTATAAAATCTTGCCCCTACATCCTGTATGTCGAAAATGAGAATATCGATATCCTTCAAAACTTCAGCTGACGGCTTTTTGTTCTCTCCGTAGAGCGAAATAACCGGTAAGCCTGTTTTTGTATCAATACCATCCTTCACTATCTCTCCCGCATCAGCCGTACCACGAAATCCGTGTTCCGGAGCAAAGACTTTTTTGATCTGTATATCATGTTTCAAAAGGGAGTCTACCAGGTGGATGTAGCTGCCATTTTCGGTTTTTATGATGGAGGTCTGGTTTCCTACGAGCCCTATTTTCTTGTCTTTAATAATAGGCAAATATTCTTCGGTGTTATTCGCTCCGGTGATTATTTCAGTGTTTTCAGGATTTTCATTTTCGCTATTAAGAACCTGAGATTGGTCCTTTCTTTGTTTGTTGTTGTTTCCACAGGAAAGAATTCCGCTAAGAAGGAATAAAAATGTAATTTTGGGCAATCCCTTAATCATGATATCTTGAATTTCGAGTATTTTGTTGTTAAACGGCTAATAAGTACAAAAAAGTATAAAAGTAGCATTTCAGCGCCTATAATAAAAATAGCTATTACGGCTATTGCCATAGGAGTGATCATGATGCTTGTTTCTTTTGCCACAGGGCTGGGATTACAACAGAAGATAAGGGATAAGATAGCAGCTTTCAATGGTCATATCAATATTTCAAGTTACGATAATAACAGTTCCAAGGTCTCACTTATTCCTGTTTCAACCGATCAGGATTTTTATCCTGAATTCAATACCGTAGATGGAATTGAACATGTACAGGCCGTTGCCACTAAGTTTGCCGTAATTCGTACCGAAACCGATTTTGAAGGTGTGATAGTAAAAGGTGTAGGTGAGGATTATAAATGGGATTACTTTAAGGAATTTATCACCAAGGGCCGGCTTCCCGATTTTTCTTCCGGCCTTAATGATGAGGTCCTTATCTCTGAATATCTTGCGAACCGGCTTCAGGTAAAAGTGGGTGATAAGCTGCCTACTTATTTTCTTCGGGAAGATAGTGAGCGGCCTCTGGTGAGAGGTTTTGAGATCACCGGAATTTATGATTCAGGTTTTCAGGAATTTGATGAGCTTTATCTAATTGCCGATATCAGGCATATTCAGCGTATCAATAAATGGGAAGATGACGAGGTTGGAAATTTTGAGGTCTTTGTCGAGGATTTCGATGAACTGGATATCAAGGGGAATGAGGTCTATGAGAATACCGGCTCTTTCCTGGATACTCAAACCATCAGTCAGAAGTACTATTCAATCTTTGAATGGCTTTCATTATTTGATTTTAATATCGCGCTAATAATTGGAATAATGATCCTGGTCGCAGGGATAAATATGATCACAGCGTTATTGGTGCTCATCCTAGAGCGTACCCAGATGATCGGTATCCTTAAAGCCCTTGGGGCAGGTGACTGGAGCATTCGAAAGATATTTCTTTATAATGCTGCCTATCTTATAATACTGGGGCTTTTCTGGGGAAATCTTATAGGTGTGGGGCTGCTCGCCCTTCAGAAATATTTTAAACTGGTTCCTTTGGATCCTCGCACCTATTATGTGACAGAAGTACCAATATATCTAAACTGGGATTATATACTTTTTGTGAATATAGGAACCCTAATCTTATGTATGCTTATGCTTCTGATCCCTTCTGTGATAATTTCTAAAATTTCCCCGGTCAAAGCCATAAAGTTCGAGTAATAGTTTCGACCAATAGATTAAGCTGATAGGGTACTTGGGTTTAGGCTTCTGTATTTTTTACATTTGCAGTCTTTAAAAATTTAAAATGGAATACGCTGAAAATATATTAGGCACCATTGGCAATACTCCCCTGGTGAAGATGAATAGGATCGTTAAGGATATTGACGCTTTGGTGCTGGCAAAATATGAAACCTTTAATCCCGGAAACTCTGTCAAGGATCGTATGGCGGTGAAAATGGTAGAAGATGCTGAAAGGAAAGGGCTTTTAAAACCCGGGGGAACCATAATTGAAGGTACTTCAGGAAATACCGGAATGGGCCTCGCGCTCGTCGCCATTGTTAAAGGATACAAGATGGTTTGTGTGATGAGCGACAAGCAAAGCAAGGAGAAAATGGACATCCTGAAAGCCGTGGGTAGCGAAGTAATCGTTTGTCCTACCGATGTTGCTCCCGATGATCCACGCTCTTATTATTCAACCTCAAGGCGACTGGCTGAGGAAACACCAAATTCGTGGTATGTGAACCAGTATGATAATCTTTCCAATACCAGGGCTCACTATGAGACAACAGGGCCTGAGATATGGAAACAGACCGATGGGAAAGTGACGCATTTTGTGGTAGGTGTTGGAACAGGGGGTACGATTTCAGGAGTAGGTAAATACCTGAAAGAACAGAATCCTGATATTAAAGTGTGGGGGATCGATACCTACGGTTCAGTATTCAAAAAATATCATGAGACCGGAATTTTTGATGAAAATGAGATCTATCCATACGTTACCGAAGGAATAGGAGAGGATATACTTCCAAAGAATGTAGACTTCAGTGTAATTGATGGCTTTACAAAAGTGACTGATAAGGATGCCGCGATTTATACCCAGAAACTGGCTAAAGAAGAAGGCTTCTTCCTTGGAAACAGTGCCGGAGCTGCCGCAAAAGGTCTGCTACAGTTAAAGGATAAGTTCAGTAAGAATGATGTGGTAGTGGTTCTTTTCCATGATCATGGAAGCCGGTATGTTGGAAAGATGTATAATGATGAATGGATGAAGAAAATGGGGTTTATTGAATAGGCCTTGCTTTTCAAAATAATTTAGCCCTGCATTTAGCGGGGTTTTTTATGCTAATAAAAGACTAAAGCCCTTCTAATAATTTCAGAATCGGGTGAAATGAGTTATTTTCAAAGCGAAAAATACCATTATGAAGAATATTTACTTGGTCTTACTCAGTTTCCTGTTTATTTGCTCATGTAGTTCTACCCTCGATGTAAAGGATAATCCGGAACCGGCAGATCCCAAATTCAGTTATCTCGCACTTGGAGATTCTTATACTATTGGGGAGAGTGTGATTGAAACAAAACGCTGGCCGGTGCAATTGGCCGAAAGACTAAGGGATAGAGGATTCAAAATGGCCGCCCCAAAAATAATAGCCAAAACAGGTTGGACTACTGCTGACCTGTTAAGAGGAATTGAGAATGAACTCAATGTTCAAAGGGATTTCGACCTGGTTTCCATTCTTATTGGGGTGAATAATCAATACCAGGGTAAATCCATTACCGAGTATGAAGAAGAATTAAGGCAGGTTTTCAGAAAAGCGATCAATCATTCAAAAACCAGGGAGAAGGGCGTTTTTGCAGTAAGTATTCCCGATTATGGTTATACTCCTTTCGGGTCGGCTAACCAGGAGGAAATAAGTGAAGAAATAGACAGGTTCAATTCTGTATTTCGAAGAGTAGCAGAAGATTTTGATGTTGATTTTTATAATATTACCCCAATCTCCAGGGATGCTGCCGATAATCCTGAATTAGTGGCAAATGATGGGCTTCATCCAAGTGGACTTATGTACCAGTATTGGGTAGACCAGTTCGTAAATCAGGTGGCTGAAAAATTACACGAATAAATTTTATAGACGTCGCATTTTCAGAACTTTAATTTGATAAATTTGATGGATGCGAGATGACTTTCTATATCATT
>JAWWBH010000124.1:0-8200 GCA_033721075.1 Christiangramia sp. | reverse complement strand
CAAACTTGTCACAACAATTGCATGGAAAATAGGACCTAGTGTCCAATATGCTTTAGAAGGAAGTATTTTTATTGCCGGGGCGGTCGTACAATGGCTGAGGGATGGTTTAGGTATTATTTCAGCCTCTCACGAGATAGAAGAACTAGCCAGTAAAGTTGCAGATAATAATGGTGTTTACGTTGTGCCCGCTTTTGCAGGGCTTGGGGCACCTCATTGGAATCAACATGCAAGAGGGACAATTGTTGGACTCACCAGAGGCAGCAATTCAAATCATATCGCCAGGGCCGCTTTGGAAAGCATAGCCTACCAGACCTGTGATGTAGTTAAAGCTATGGAAGCAGATTCAGGCATTAAAGTTAAGGAATTAAGGGTCGACGGCGGAGCTACTATTAATGATCTTCTCATGCAGATCCAATCTGATTTGTTGAACACAGAAATACTAAAGCCGAAAAATACTGAAGTAACTGCTTTAGGAGCCGCCTACCTTGCTGGTCTGGGGATCGGTTTCTGGAAGGATATAGCTCAGCTTAATTCATTATGGAAGGAAACCAAAAGTTACTCCCCAAACAATGAAACTCCGGTAGAGAACATGATTGGCGGATGGCAAAGAGCCTTAAAAGCGACAAATAACTGGTCTGAAAATTAATCCTAAATCTATCGTATGTCAGAATTTACAGCTGAATTTATAGGAACCATGTTCCTTATCCTTATGGGCAACGGAGTTGTTGCAAACGTGGTTTTAAAGAATACTAAAGGGAATAACTCCGGATGGATGGTAATTACTACGGGTTGGGCACTGGCAGTTTTTACTGGGGTAGTTATAGCAGCACCTTATAGTGGTGCACATCTTAATCCAGCAGTAACTATAGGCCTGGCTATCGCCGATAAGTTTTCCTGGAGCCTGGCCCCTTTATATATTGGCGCACAGCTTTTAGGCGCAATGGCGGGAAGTTTCCTGGTTTGGGTCATGTATAAACATCATTTTGACCATACTGAAGACAGGCTATTGAAGCTTGCAGCTTTTAGTACCGCTCCAGCCATAAGGAATCGCTTCTCCAACATTTTGAGTGAGATCATAGGCACCTTTGTCCTCATATTTGTGATATTTTATGTGACTAATCCGGTCATGGGCAATAATACTCAAACACCCATCGGAATGGGATCGCTGGGAGCTATCCCGGTTGCTTTCCTGGTCTGGGCCATTGGTCTATCCCTTGGAGGTACCACCGGATATGCTATAAATCCCGCAAGAGATCTTGGACCAAGAATTATTCATGCACTCGTCCCAATTAAAGTTAAATCACACAGCGATTGGAGTTATGCATGGATACCGGTAATTGGTCCAATTATAGGAGCAGGTATTGCTGCCGGATTATATTTAGTATTAAAATAGTATGGAATCGTTTTTCAAAGGAACTATCTTCTTTCTTCTCCTTTGCACTATTTCCTGTTCATCAGTTTCCGAAACCGAGGATCAGCAAGTTATACCAGAAGAGGATAAACAAGTTAACACTGTAATAGAACTCGGGGCCGAAAAATCTAAATTACCAAGAGTCCTGTTCAACGATATCCAGAAAATAATGGAAGGCTCTACTTCTACTATAATTTTCGACAATATAGTTTCCTATATAAACGCGGCGCCAGAACAATCTTCTATATATGTTTCTATTTACCTGTTTGAATATGCTCCAATAATCGATGCTTTGATCAAAGCTTCGGAAAGAAATGTGCAGCTTTTTTTAATGACCGATAATAGTGAGCGAAGTGATAATCAAAGTACAATTAATAAATTCAGGAGCCTGAACGGGAATGTAGAAGTTGTAGGTGTGACAAACGATGCCAGTTCAATTGCCATAAATCATAATAAATTTATTTTGTTTTCCGAAATCGAAGCTGAAGGCGGGGAAACTTTAAGAAATATAGTATTTCAGACCTCTCAAAATTTTCATTCCAAAGGACAGAAAAAACTGCAGGACGCAGTAATAATCTCAAATCACGGTCTTTTCAACGCATATGTTGAATACTATAATAAAATGAAATCACACGCCCTATACGGGATGGAAGATTTTGAATACTTCGAATATTTAAATAGCTCCAATAAGGTAAAGGTCTGTTTTTATCCCAAAAGAAAGAACGGTGAAACTTATGGGGAGGACTCTGTCATTGAAATATTAGACCAGATAACCAATCCCTCCGGTACAAGTTTTAAAATTGCAATGTCTGACTGGTCTGACTCCCGAAGCTATATAATCGATGAGCTTATCCGGCTATCAGATTCTGGAGCGACCATTGAAGTTATAACAAAGTCCGGAAAGGGACCCGAAGTTATGAGAGGATTAAAAATTCTTGAAGATCGTGGTGAATTTGTAAAAGTCTTCAATATGAATAGTTCAGGCCCTGCTAAAATCAATATTCATACTAAAATAATGCTTGTGGATGGTGTTCTGGATGGAAATGAACAAAAGTTCGTGATGACCGGCACTCAGAATTTCACCTTAAATGCTTTATGGAACAATAATGAGACCTCACTCTTTTTAATGGATTCTAATTTGATTGAAGAGTATGAAAATTTTCTAAATGAATTAAAGGAACTACCTGGAATTGATTTATAAAGATTTTTTCAACTTTTCCAGCCGCTATTATTTCTAAACAATGGTCACCTTGATACCAAATTCTTCTAGGCCTTCCTTGGTGAAATTTGAAATTCCTCTATCTGTAATAATTTCATCAATCTGTTCAAAACCACAAATTCTTCCAAATCCTCTTTTCCCGAATTTACTGGAATCGGCAAGTACAATTGTTTTTTGAGAAACTTTGATCATTTCCCTGTTCAAACGTGCTTCCCGAACATTTGCAGTAGTTAGTCCAAAGTCCAGGTCGATTCCATCTACACCCATAAAGAATTTACTACAGGAAAAATCACTTAAATTGGTCTCGGCAAACAAACCTGTTACCGAAGAGGATCTTTTTCTAAGGATACCTCCCAACTGAATTACTTCTATCTGGTCATGCTGATTTAATTCCAGGGCCACATTTAATGCTGAAGTGATTACAGTTAGATTCTCCTGAGGTTTTATATTCTTTGCTAAAGCCAGAACACTGGTTCCGGAAGCGATAAGAATTGAATCATTTGCGGTCACCAATTTAGCAGCCGCAGCTCCAATTTCCATCTTTTCGGCAAGATTGAACTTCTCTTTTTCATTAACATGCCTATCTGTGGTGTAAGGATTATTTAGAGTGGCACCACCATGTATCCGGTAAAGTATACCTTTTTCTTCAAGTAATTTTAAATCTTTTCTTACAGTTACTGATGACACGTCAAATTGATCACACAAATCCTGAACTTTTACCTGTCCTTCGTTATTGATTTTTTCTATGATCTTTCTGTGCCTCTCAACTGTATTCATTTATCTAAAAATATATTAAAACCCCAAAATTAATTTATAATGCTCAATAATATAATAATAAACCTAAAATATAGAAAGAAATAGCCAAGAAAACCACTTCATGACTATAGGTGTTTTAAATCTTTAGGATATTTGACAAATATTTTAATAAAATTTGAGATCCTGTCTTGGATTTTTTACTCAATATCCTTATTCATTTTTAATAGCCGCCTGCGCGGAAGCGACCCGCGCTATAGGCACCCTGAAAGGGGAACAGCTCACATAATCCATTCCCACTCGGTAGAAGAATTCAATGGAAGAAGGTTCTCCTCCATGTTCACCACATATACCTATCTTTAATTTTGGATTGGTGCTTCTGCCTTTCTCTATCCCGGTTTTTACTAATTGTCCCACGCCCTCCTGATCCAGGGTTTCAAAAGGATCTGTTGTTAGTATTCCTTTTTCATAATACACAGGCAGGAATTTCCCAATATCATCACGTGAATATCCAAATACCATCTGTGTAAGATCATTAGTACCAAACGAAAAGAATTCCGCATGTATCGCTATAGTATCAGCCGTAAGGGCTGCACGAGGAATTTCTATCATTGTTCCCACCAGATAATCTACACTGTCATTTCTTTCAGCAAAGACCTTATCTGCTACTTTCCTGATTATCTGTTCCTGAAGTATGAATTCCTTTAATGTTCCTACCAGAGGCACCATTATCTCAGGCTTAACTTCAATCCCTCGTGCTTTCAGGTTCAATGCAGCTTCAATGATGGCCCTGGTCTGCATTTCAGTGATCTCCGGATAGGTGTTACCTAAACGACAGCCCCGGTGACCAAGCATAGGATTGAACTCCTTAAGTTCATCCACTTTATTCTTTACAGCTTTTACTGAAATATGCATGTCTTTGGCCAGTTCTTTTTGCTGTGCCAGTTCATGAGGCACAAATTCATGTAAAGGCGGATCTAAAAGCCTGATGGTCACTGGCAACCCCTGCATGGCCTCAAAAATACCCTCAAAATCTTCCCGTTGCATGGGAAGCAACTCCTGCAAAGCCCGTTTTCTGCCATTTCTGGTTTCCGCCAGGATCATCTCCCGCATGGCCCTGATCCTATCCTGTCCAAAGAACATATGTTCGGTTCTTGTCAATCCTATTCCCCTGGCGCCAAAATTCCTTGCTGCAACGGCATCTTTAGGGGTGTCAGCATTGGTCCTCACTTCCATAGTGGAGAAATCATCAGATAATTCCAGTATTTCTGCCAGTTCCCCACTAATTTCCGGCTCTACGGTTGCCACTTTTCCCTCAATGATATTACCTGTACTTCCATTCAGCGAGATCCAGTCACCCTCATGATATTCCTTATCGCCCACGGTCATAGTTCGGCGTTTATAGTCAATATTCAACGCTCCGGCACCAGAAACACAACATTTTCCCATGCCCCGGGCAACCACGGCTGCATGTGAGGTCATTCCGCCCCGCGCAGTTAATATTCCCCGGGCAATGTTCATACCTTCCAGATCTTCAGGAGAAGTTTCTATACGCACCAGAATGGAGTTTTTAAATTTATCGGCTTCATCGGCAAAGAAAACGATCTGCCCGGTTGCCGCTCCCGGAGAAGCAGGAAGGCCCTGGGCAATTATATGGGCCTTTTCCAATGCAGCAGGATCAAAAACAGGATGCAGCAACTCATCCAGTTTCATGGGTTCAATACGCATAATAGCTTCTTTCCGGTCTATGGTTCCCTCCTTGAGCAGGTCGACGGCAATTTTGATCATTGCCGTACCGGTACGCTTTCCATCCCTGGTTTGAAGTATCCAAAGCCGGCCCTCCTGAATGGTAAATTCCATATCCTGCATATCCCGGTAATGATTTTCGATTTTTTTCTGATATTCATCGAGTTCTGCATATAATGAAGGAAGCAGTTCTTCCAGGGATGGATATTTTTCCACTCTTTCCTTTTCATCAACCTTGGCCAGTTCTGCCCAGCGCTTTGAGCCCAGTTTGGTGATCTGCTGGGGTGTTCGCACTCCGGCAACCACATCTTCTCCCTGTGCATTCATTAAATATTCGCCATTAAATACATTTTCTCCACTTCCGGCATCCCTTGTAAAACAGACCCCGGTTGCCGACTTATCGCCCATATTTCCAAATACCATCGCCTGCACATTTACAGCAGTGCCCCAATCTGATGGGTAGCCATGTATCTTTCTGTAATAAAGAGCCCTGTTGCCATTCCAGCTATCAAATACAGCCATGGTTGCATCCCAAAGCTGGTCCCATGGATCGGATGGAATGCTTTGCCCCGTACGTTTTTTAACTATTTCCTTAAATTCTCTCACCAGATCCTTAAGGTCCTGTACGCTGAATTCGGTATCCAGCTTTATATTCCTTTTCTCCTTGAGATCATCCATGACCTCTTCGAAAGAATCTACATCTTCCTTTGTGTGCGGTTTCATTCCAAGTACCACACTTCCATACATCTGCACAAAACGCCTGTAGGAGTCCCAAACGAAGCGTTCATTATTCGTCTTCTTTACCAAACCGGTCACTACTTCATCATTCAGCCCAAGGTTAAGAACGGTATCCATCATTCCGGGCATGGATTTCCTGGCTCCAGACCTCACCGACAAAAGCAAGGGATTTTCACTATCTCCATATTTACTACCCATAATATCCTCAATATAGCGAACTCCTTCCTCCACATCAGGCCTTAACAGGTCTATTAAAGCCTCTTTACCTATTTGATGATATTCTGTACAAACCTCTGTGGTAATAGTGAAACCCGGAGGAACAGGGATGCCTATCCTGCTCATCTCGGCAAGGTTGGCGCCTTTCCCTCCTAAAAGGTTTTTCATGTTTTTACTCCCATCGGCTGTTTTATTACCGAACCTGAATATCCTGGCCTTTTGGTGAACTAGTGTTTCCATGACGAAATGTTTTTGAATGAAAAAAGGGAAGTTCTGGCTTGAAATTAGGGTAGAAAAAGTTCAATTAGAATGACAAAAATCATCTAGGTTGCTTTTTAACAGAAAGTTACAAATTTAACCCGGCTTTTTAGGGGCTATTCCTACTTTTAGGAATTATATAGTGTAAAAAATTATCGCCGGCTCTGCACAGGTATGATTTATTTAGTATATCTCAAGATCCTTTTTAATCAAATTGATCTTTTCCTCATCAATAGGTTTATTGAACACATTTCTTACTAAGCTATGATTTCTTACAAAATCCAACTCTTCAGGGTTTTGAGAATATGTAAGAATATAAATTACAGGATTTATTTCCAGTTGAATCTCTTCTAAGCTTTTGAGAAAATCAATGGCATCCATTACCGGCATATTGAGATCAAGAAAAATTAGGGGTTTATAATCAATTTGGGGTAAAATTTTTAAAACCTCTTCGGCAGTATTGAATTTAGTGATTTGTAAGCCAGGAAAGTGTTTAGCAACTATTTTAGTCTGAATCGCATTGATAATAGCCTCATCATCAATTAAAAAAATCCTGTCTATATCCATATCTGGCTTTAAATTTAAACTAAAGACTCGAGGTTATGTGCATAACCTGAAATTTTCACATATTAATATTCCTGATTATGGAGCATTAAGGGATATTATGAAATTAATTTATGACTTCATCTAACTTCTGCCAGTAAAAGTCAACAATCATAAAAAACCCTGAAGACGCTTATCTTCAGGGTTTGTTTATCAAATATCTATTAAATGTAGCCTCACCAGGGCTATACACCCTGCCTGAGTTGTCCTATATTTATAGGCCTTGACAATGTTAAGCTTTTGATTGTAGACGATCTGTGAATTTTTAACTCACTGAGTTTGTCCTTCAATTTTTAAATATACCTATTTAAACCCAAAATTATCTTTAAAAGTTTAATGACTTAAAAACAACCCCATTTGAATATAGAATTAATAATTCTTTATTTTATTTCTGGGTTTATTCTCAGAACAGTCCTGAAACCCACATGATCTGAACCTGAATCCAGGGTCATTCCCATTCTGGCTGAAATACGATAACTAGCACAATAAGACTTGTTACACAGAAAAGAACCGCCCTTTATGACTTTCTCTTTCTGATAAGGATTATCGGGATTATAATAGGTGACAGATCCAGTGGGATTCCTTAATTCTCCCTGCTGGATAGCCGTTTTATAATATTCAATGTTATAATTATCTTGTGTTAATTCCCATACATTTCCAGCCATATCGAATATACCAAGGCTATTCGCAGGAAAAGACTTAACCGGTGAGGCGTATTTGTAACCATCTTCCGGGATATTTTTTATAGGGAATTCACCTTGCCAGGTATTTGCCTCCTCATTGAGCATCTTTTCATCATCGCCCCAAGTATAAATACCTCCAGGCAGTTTTCCATGAGCAGCAGCTTCCCATTCGGCTTCTGTAGGCAGGTCTCTGCCGGCCCAGTTACAATAAGCAATAGCGTCCTCATAGGAGATATGAACCACCGGATAGTCCATTTTGCCTTCAATAGTACTTTGAGGGCCCTGCGGATGTTTCCAGTTAGCACCTCTTTTCCATTCCCACCACTGTGCAATATTGCTCAAATTATCAACTCTTTCCAGCTCTTTTCTGAAGATCAGAGAACCGGGTTGAAGCAAACTATCATGAGGCTTGGGAGTTCCCTCAGGCAGCTGTTTTCGCATCTCCTCCCAATCAACAGGACTTTCTGCAACAGTTATATAACCCGTTGCATCTACAAATTCCTTGAATTCAGCATTTGTCACTTCGGTCTCATCGATAAAAAAACCATCAACAGCGACTGGATGTGCTGGCTT
>JAWWBH010000123.1:0-8219 GCA_033721075.1 Christiangramia sp. | reverse complement strand
TTTCATGGTAAGTAGGAAACAGGATGACATCTGAGGTTTTGGAGTTCCTGAATTAAAAAGTGTTGGGGTAGCGTGTGTAAAATATTTTTTGGACATAAGCTCATAGGTCTCTATGGCTGCCTCCAGGTCGTCTACATGTATTCCGATGGAAACACGCATAAGCATGTGCTGTGGGCGTTCAACGATCTTTCCATTGAGTTTTAGGAGATAAGACCTTTCCAGGGTCTTGAATCCGAAGTAATCGTAACCAAAATCACGGTTGTAGATGATCGTGGAATCCAGTTTTTCACTGTTCTCAGAGATCACCTTGTAGACTTCATCTGAAATGAGCGGAGCTTTCTCCCCGGTTCGCGGATTCACATACTCATAAAGATCGGTCATTACCTCAGAGAAGGTCTTCTTGGTATTCTTATGCAGGTTAGAGACAGATATCCTTGCGGCAAGCTTTGCGTAGTCCGGATGAGAGGTCGTCATGGTAGCAGCGATCTCGGCGGCAAGATTGTCCAGTTCACTGGTGGTCACATTGTCATAAAGGCCTTCAATGACCCTCATCGCCACTTTTACAGGATCTACCAGTTCGTTAAGCCCGTAGCAGAGTTTTTTAACCCTGGCGGTAATTTTGTCGAACATAACGGGCTCCTTCCTCCCGTCTCTTTTAACTACATACATAAGCTACAAATTTAGTTCAGGAACACAGGAGCCTTTGCAAAAGGTACTGAGGGTCCCTGCCGGGAAAAAACCCGGAGTTGGAAATCTATTATTTCGGGTGAAAAATTAAAGTTCAACTTGCGCCGCGTTGGGGGACACGGCGCAGTTGCTCTTTAGAAATCAGCATCGAAGCTGATCTCATCTGATTCTTTATCTTTATTCATTACACCTGCCTTCTGGTATTCGCTTACGCGTTTCTCGAAGAAATTGGTTTTACCCTGCAGGTTGATCATATCCATGAAATCGAATGGGTTGGATACATTGTATACTTTTTCACATTCCAGTTCCACCAGTAACCTGTCTGTCACAAACTCAAGGTACTGGGTCATCAACTTGGAATTCATACCAATAAGACTAACGGGGAGTGACTCAGTGATAAACTCTCTCTCAATGTTCAACGCATCAACGATGATCTCTTTTATTCTTTCTTTAGACACCTTGCTGAGAAGGTGGTTATTGTGTAAATGAACAGCAAAATCACAGTGCATACCTTCATCCCTGGAGATTAACTCGTTAGAAAAGGTAAGCCCGGGCATCAATCCGCGTTTCTTCAGCCAGAAGATCGAGCAGAAGGCACCGGAAAAGAAGATCCCTTCCACAGCTGCGAAAGCTATCAGTCGTTCAGCAAAAGAGTCTGATTCTATCCACTTTAGTGCCCAATCAGCTTTTTTCTTGATGGCGGGGAATACTTCAATGGCTTTGAACAGCTTGTCCTTTTCCTTATCGTCTTTCACGTAGGTGTCGATAAGAAGCGAGTAGGTTTCAGAATGGATGTTCTCCATCATGATCTGGAAGCCATAGAAAAATTTGGCTTCAGAATACTGCACTTCGTTTACGAAGTTCTCTGCCAGGTTCTCATTTACGATCCCGTCTGATGCCGCGAAAAAAGCAAGTATGTGTTTTATGAAATAGCGCTCGTCAGAATTAAGCTTGTTGTTCCAGTCGTTAAGATCCTGGTGAAGATCGATCTCCTCTGCAGTCCAGAAACAAGCCTCCATTTTTTTATACCAGTCCCAAATATCATGATGTTTTATCGGGAAGATCACAAAGCGATCCTTATTATCCTGTAAAATGGGTTCCGTCTGCGCCATACCTGTGTTTTTTGGGTTTAAGTGGGTTTTACTGAAAAGTGTTTAACAAATATTTAAAAATGAGACATATAATGAAAGAATTTGGTGCAAACGTTTTCAACAAAGTTTTCAACACGCTGTTTTTCTTTGTTTTCATACTTTATTGTTAAAACATGTTTTTAAATAACTGAAAAACAGAATTTTATAAGTTGTTAATAATTTTATGACCAAAAAAATAAAAGCCATTGGATTTAGTGATTAACAATGCTTTAAAGCGGGAAAAACCGGGTTATAACAGGCCTTAAAAAATAGAAAACCGGCAATTATTTGCCGGTTTTCCAGAAAACAGAATTACCTAATTTTTTGGTTGGTCCACCTATAAAATTTGTGGGTAGATAATCCAATTTTTAAATTCTTTCTTTTACATGATCCCAAAAAGGATCATTCAGGCAGTAATCTGGAACATTTTTCTTCTTTACGGGGGATAAAAAAGATCGTGGATCTTTTCTGACGATTTCCTCTTGTGAGGTTAGGAAGAATATAAATATACTAAATTCCTGTTGTAAAAGAGAATTAATATGCTGAAATATAGTTATTTATGTGCTTTGGATTTGGCCATGCCGGCTGCGACTTCTTCCAGCTCATTATACCAGTCTTCTCCGAATTTTCTGATAAGAGCATCCTTTACAAACTTATAGATGGGAACCTGGAGTTCGGCTCCAAGACTGCACGCGTCATCACAGATCTCCCAGCGATGATAGTTTACCGCTGAAAATGATGAATATTCCTGTATCCTTACGGGATATAAATGGCAGGAAACCGGTTTTTTCCAGTCTATCTTACCGGCATTGTAGGCTTCCTCGATTCCGCATAGCGCGGTTCCCTTGTCATCAAAGGTCACATAGGCACAATCGGCATCATCTATTAAGGGTGTTTCAATCTCACCATTTTCGCGGGTGATATACACACCCTGCTTCTCAATAGCTTCTATACCTACTTGTCGCAGGTAGGGTTTCACTTTGGGATATATCTCCTCCATGATAGCCCTTTCTTCGGGTTCCACGGGAGCGCCAGCCTCCCCGTCTATACAGCAGGCTCCTTTGCATGCTGAAAGATTGCACACAAAATCATTCTTGATGATCTCTTCTGAAACTAAAGTTTTTCCCAATTGAAACATGCTGCAAAGATAATTTTCTGTGCCATAGAACAAATAAAAATTCAGGTGAAAATTTACATAAATTTAACTTGCTTCCCAGATTGCCAATCAAATAAGTTGAAGTACTTTTGCCCGCAATTTTTAAAAATTGAGGCTATGTTTAATTTGCTGAATTTTAAGGAGATATTCACCGCAGGAATGGTATTGTTTGCGGTAATCGACATTGTAGGCAGTATCCCTATCATCATCAATCTAAGGGCCAAGGTGGGGCATATTCAAAGTGAAAAGGCATCGATAGTTGCGGGGATCATTATGGTGGTCTTTCTTTTTGTTGGGAAGGAAATTCTCAGGCTTATCGGCATCGATGTGAACTCTTTTGCCGTGGCAGGTTCGTTTATCCTCTTCTTTCTTGCTCTGGAGATGATACTCGGGATAAGCCTGTATAAGGATGACGCGCCAGAGACTGCTTCCATAGTACCGCTGGCATTTCCGCTTATCGCGGGGGCGGGGACCATGACCTCCCTGGTTTCCCTTCAGGCGGAATATGAAATGGTAAATATCATTGTGGCTATCATTATCAATCTTATCTTTGTGTACGCCGTCCTGAAATCTTCGGCCAAGATCGAAAGAATTCTGGGAAGCCAGGGAATCAATGTAATAAGAAAGGTTTTTGGTGTGATATTGCTCGCTATTGCAGTGAAGCTGTTCGCCGAGAACATTCAGAGCCTATTTTAATGAAATATTTTATTTATACCATCATAGTCTTAGCCCTTGTCTTTATTGGGATAAGCTTTAGTGTAGTCGATTTTCAGAACCTTACTGAAGGAGATAGCGGTAATGCCCTTGTTGTGATACTCGCAAGTCTTTGCGTGATCGCGTTGATGACCATCCTGCTGATCTCCAGAAGCATATCCAAAAAACATAGTTAATGGAGATGGATTTTGATGTGCTTATCATTGGTGGAGGAGCTGCAGGAATGTCCTGTGCCTTGGTTATAGGTTCGGCTATGGAAAAGCCCTACGCTGAAAATAAGAAGGCGGGAATTATCCTGCATCAAAAAAGCTCTCATCTGCAGTCGGCACTGCTCAAAAATGTCTTCGGAATCGAACCGGGAACCGATGGCGGGGAACTGCTTAAAAAAGAAATATCACACCTGGAAGAATTGTACCCCCAGGTTAATACCATCAAAAAGGAAAAGGTGAAAGAGATAGTGGAACTGGAAGAAGGTTTCAGGGTGATCACCAATAGGGCTGAATATACATCAGCCAGGATAGTGGTGGCCGTTGGTTATACGAGTCCGTTCCGCATTTCCGGCCTGGAGGATTATCTCATTCCGCATAAAAAGTCCAGGATGTCCAAGAACAGGATACAGCTTAAGAATGAGGATCACGTGGTAAAGCCTGGGCTCTATGTTGCCGGAACCTTAGCTGGCTGGCGCAGCCAGTTTGCCATTGCAAGCGGGAGTGGCGCTGCCGTTGCAACCGATATACTTTCCGAATGGAACGGAGAGCACACCAAGGTGCACGATAAATTAGTTTAAAAAGAAGAAGATCAGGCTAAGCGGGACGCTAACAACCGCGAACGCCATAAAACTCTGCTGAATATTTCTTATGATAAGGGCTTTTTTCAGCTGTCTTGTGAATTCGGGATCGCTATTGATACTTATCTGTTTTTTAAGAAGACTCCTGGAAACATTGGAAGAGTTAATGAGTATATCCCTTTGAAGAAAAAGGGAAGTGCTGTTATCCAAAAGCCTGAAGGCAACTGCAATTATAAAGAAAAGCAGGGGGATAAACGGCCAGAGAGTCGATAGGTATTCAATGAATTTTTCCACTGGAAAACCAAAATATCAATTTTCGCGCGACAACTCAATTACTTTCTCAATTATTCGGTCATCTTCATTTAAATATCGTTCAAATGCATTAGTGCCGAAAAGTTGCTGAGCCATTTCTGCCTTCAAATACTTCTTAAGCAGGGGTTTGTGTTGTTCTCCGCTCAGGTTCACCCTAACTCCCATTTGCCGGAGGTATCTGTCAAATCCGTCGATCATTGCTTCAGTGATCTCTATCTTTTCCTTATACTCACTCCTGGAAATTGAATTGTAATACTTGCGATCTTTTTCAAGCAGATCAAAGACATACCGACTCATATATCCGCCACGAAGGAGAAAAGTGAGTTTTTCTTTTTCAGAATCGGTGTCCTTGGGAACAAAGACATCGGGAATTATTCCGCCGCCGCCATATACTATTTTTCCCCCGGGTGTCTTATATCTCAGCGAATCGTTTACTTCTATACTGTCTTTATCATTCAGTTCCCCGTTCTGATACCGGCGCATATAGTCATTGAAATAGGATTCATTGCCATTGTTGTAGGGTTTCTGGATGGATCTTCCCGTAGGGGTATAATACCTGGCGATGGTAAGTCTCACCGCGCTGCCGTCTCCCAGTTCCATCTCACGTTGTACAAGGCCTTTACCGTAAGAGCGTCTTCCCACAATAGTGCCCACATCATTATCCTGAAGTGCTCCGGCAACCACTTCGCTGGCCGAGGCTGAATTTTCATTGATAAGCACGAAGACCTTTCCGTTCTCGAATTCTCCTTTCCTTTGCGCATAAGTCTCTTCGATGGCTCCGCTTTTGTTCTTGGTAAAAAGGATGAGATTATCATCCCTGATGAATTCATCGGCTATATTGATGGCTTCTGAAAGGTATCCGCCGGGATTGTCACGCAGGTCCAGGGCGATCTGTTTTGCCCCTTTCTTCTTGAGGTCGCTTATTGCTTCACGGAATTCATTATAGGTGGTCTCGGCAAAGCGGTTGATCTTAATATATCCCAGTTCTTCGGTAAGCATATAGGCTGCATCCACGCTTTTAAGAGGAACCTTGCCACGCTTTACCTTGAAGGTAAGCAGGTCCTTGATCCCCTTTCTTAAAACTTTCAGGGTGACCCTGGTATTTTCCTTTCCTTTTAGCTGCCTGGTAATGGAGTCGTTACTAATACCGCGGTTAAAAAGCCTGTTGCCATTGGCATAAAGTATCCTGTCTCCGCCGCGGATCCCTATCTTCTCGCTTGGTCCTCCTTCAAGGGCCTTAATTACCACGATGGTATCCTGGATATTATAGAAGCTCACGCCTATTCCCACAAAATCACCTTTCATATTTTCGGTGACGTTGGCATACTCGTCTTTAGGGATATAAACCGAATGCGGGTCCAGGTTCTCCAGTATTCTGTTCACCGTAATATCCACGATACTATCGGTATTCACATCGTCCACATATTCATAGTCGATGTAATCTATAAGCCGGTTTAGCTTTTGTTTTTTGGGGTTGGCAGAAAAGAGCTCGTCTGAAGGGTCAAAGTTGAGCCTTGCGCCAAGAATGAGCCCTATGGCACAGGCGATGCTCAGTAAAAGAGGTGTGTATATTTTATCTCTTCCTTTCAATCTTCCAGTTCAGTTATTTGTTCAAGCTCCACGCCCGCCTTTTCGAGGAAGTTAAGGCCTGAATTGTCCTTGTAGTCTATCTGGTATACAAGTCTTTTTATACCAGATTGGTGTATCAGTTTACTACATTCCTTACAGGGTGACATGGTAATATATAAGGTCGCGTCCTTACAGGATTGTGTAGAGCCTGCAACTTTCAGGATCGCATTGGCCTCGGCATGCAATACATACCATTTGGTGTAACCTTCATCATCCTCACAATAATTCTCAAATCCGGTAGGCGTTCCGTTATAACCATCAGAGATGATCATTCTATCCTTTACAATTAACGCGCCAACCTGTTTTCTATTACAATGGCTTAATTTACTCCATTCTCTGGCAATTCTCAAATAAGCCTTGTCGTATTTAAGTTGTTTTTTCTTATTCATCTAAACAATAAAAGTCTATGCTGCAGAAATTAATAATGAGCTGCAAATTAAAAGATTATTGTCAAAAATGCAGGTTAAAAATATTTAATTCTACAGTGCCTGGTAGCTTTGCTGAAGTATGGGCAGAATGATCCCTATCACGATAGAGGCAGAGACCAGTATCCAGTCTCTTTTTGAAACATTAAAGATATTCTGGCATATAAAGGCCAGGATCATTACCGATAATACCACGATCACCTGTGCCAGTTCTATTCCCAGGGCGAATTCCACCAGTGGCCAGAATTTGGCCCCGGAGCCTGCGGCTATCATCTTGAAATAGGATGAAAAACCCAGCCCGTGAATCACCCCGAAGAAGATGGTGGTGAAATATATCATGTTATAATTGGTATTTCTAAGTTTTTTTCCCGCTGTGGCGATGTCGAAGATGGCGGTTACCAGGATGGTCACCGGGATAAGGAACTCCACATAATCTGTCGCTACCTTTACGATCCCATAGACCGAGAGGAATAGGGCAAGTGTATGTCCCAGGGTGAAAAGGGTGACAAGCCATAAGACCTTTTTCCAGGAAGTGAAGCCATAGGCGGCAACCATAACTATAAGAAAAAGTACATGATCGTATGCCTGCCAGTCCAGCACGTGGTCCAGCCCAAGCCTGAAGTAGAGCCAAAATTGGGACATAATAGGGTTTTATATGGGAAAGAACCGAATTTACAACTTATTAAATTAATTGCAAAGGCCTTGTTCCGGCTGTTTTTGGGAATACTTCAAAATCAAAGAATTAGAAAAATACCTTTTTTGAGGTATTTCCCTGAAGCATTTGAGGTAGTACCTTAGCATTCTTTAAAGAAGTGATCTGTGGAAGGTGACGGTGATGAATTAGAATTTTGAGTAGGGTCAGAATTTTAAATCGTTTTTTGTTGGGGTAAAAATCGATATTTATAGATCAAATTTCCGAAACTGACCACGATTCCTTCGAACCTCCGGAATTATTTCCGGGGGTTTTTTTATGCTCTTTTCTGGCTGCATGATATTCAGGCAACTTAATTTAACCAGTTTGAAATTTTAATGAAACCGGAATGAATACCTAAAAAAGGGTATTTTTCTTATATTGATGTCTGTTAAGAAAATCCTAAATTATGAGTAAAGATTTCCGGGAGATCGCTGAATACTGGAAAAAGGAATATTCCAGTCAAATTACTGAGAATAAGGAATACAGTACATCAGAACAATTCAGGAAAATGGCGGCATTCTTCGCGCCGGGCAATTCGTATTATTATATAGTGAATTTTCATAACCTGCATCTTGAGATGGTTTCAGATTCTGTTAAGGAATTTGTGGGGATAGACAGTGATACCGTTACCATGCAGGAGCTGCTGGGCACAGCTTTACCAGAAGAAATTGATTCTATCCAGGCA
>JAWWBH010000122.1:0-8265 GCA_033721075.1 Christiangramia sp. | reverse complement strand
GGTCACGATTTCACCTCGAATTTTATCAATTATTATTTACTGAAAGAGAATCCAATTTTCCAGGGCTATATCAATCTAAGCCCGGATCTGGCTCCTGAAATGGCGAACAGGATATCAAATGCCCTTGGCACGGCAGAAACCAAAAAATGGTTTTACCTGGCTACTGCAAGCGATGATATCCCGGCCTTAAAAGAGGGAATCATGGGACTGGACAATCAATTAAAGAATATAGATAACAAGAACCTGAACTATAAATTCGATGATTTTCAGGATGCAACTCATTATTCTTTAGTAGGAAAGGCAATCCCTTCGGCCATAGAAAGCATGTTCAAGATCTATAGGCCTATCTCCAGAAAGGATTATAATGAGATCCTGCTCCAGACTTCGATTTCTCCTTCAGAATATCTTGCTGAAAAATACAATTCGATAGAAGAGCTGTATGGCCTGGAAAGGCAGATAAGTGTGAACGACTTTTTGGCCGTATATAATGCCATAGAGAAAACACGGAACTGGGAAGAGTATAAGTCCTTATATAAAATGGCTAATGAACACTATCCCGGCACTATGCTGGGAACCTTCTTCGAAGCCCGTTATGAAGAGGAAACAGGTAATCCCAAACGCGCCATGAGGATATACCAAAATGCTTACGGACAAAAGAACATTGCCTTTCTCACCACCGATTTTATGCTTGAAAAAGCCGAAGCGATTAAAAAAGATTTCGGTTATTAGCATAAAATTGTTCATCTGATATGGCCAAGGTTAAGACCACTTTTTATTGTCAGAAATGCGGCGCTCAATATTCTAAATGGCAGGGAAAATGTAATTCCTGTGGCGACTGGAATACGATTGTTGAAGAACTTGTTGAAAAACCCGATCCTAAGGACTGGAAGACTTCCGTGAAAAAGGAAGCTAAAAAAGCTTCCAAACCGCTACTGATAGCTGAAATAGACAATACCCCTCAAAACCGGATGAATACCGGAAACAATGAGTTAGACCGGGTACTGGGCGGCGGCCTGGTTCCCGGCTCCTTAACCTTACTTGGAGGTGAACCAGGAATTGGAAAGAGCACGCTCCTACTTCAGATTTCCCTGGGGTTAAAATACCGTGTTCTTTACGTCTCAGGAGAAGAAAGTCAGCAGCAGATTAAGATGAGGGCCGAAAGGATAAATCCCAACCCGGCCAACTGTTTTATCTTAACCGAAACCAAGACCCAGAATATTTTCAGGCAGGTAGAAGAAGTAGATCCTGAAGTGGTGATCATCGATTCCATACAAACCCTGCACAGCGATTATATTGAAAGTTCACCGGGCAGTATTTCCCAGATCAGGGAATGTACCGCCGAGCTTATAAAGTTTGCCAAGGAAAGCAATACTCCGGTACTGCTGATAGGTCATATCACTAAAGAAGGAAGCATTGCAGGACCAAAGGTGCTTGAGCATATGGTAGATACTGTACTTCAGTTTGAAGGCGATCGCAATCATGTTTACAGGATTCTTAGAGCGCATAAGAACAGGTTTGGTTCTACACATGAACTCGGTATCTACGAAATGCAGGGCAGCGGACTAAGGGAAGTGTCAAATCCCTCTGAGATCCTGATTTCCAAGAATGAGGAAGACCTCAGCGGAACGGCAATAGCTTCCACTCTGGAAGGTATGCGGCCGCTTATGATTGAGATCCAGGCGCTGGTAAGTACCGCGGTTTATGGAACACCTCAGCGATCCACCACCGGGTATAATGCTAAAAGGCTGAACATGCTTCTGGCGGTTCTTGAGAAAAGGGCGGGTTTCAGGCTTGGAGCAAAGGATGTTTTTTTGAATGTAACCGGAGGGATTACGGTAGACGATCCTGCCATAGATCTTGCGGTGATCGCCGCAATTCTCTCTTCCAATGAGGATATTTCGCTTGAAAAGGATACCTGTTTCGCGGCAGAAGTTGGCCTTGCCGGTGAGATACGGCCGGTTACCCGGGTGGAGCAACGCATCCTGGAAGCTGAAAAATTAGGTTTTGCTTCTATTATGGTCTCCAAACAAAGTAAAATCCCTAAGACCAGTTTTCAAATCAGAATAATAAGAGTAGCCAAAATCGAAGATGTAGTAAGTCATCTTTTTGGTTAGAAATGGCATAATTGCTGCGTATATTTATCTCAATTTGAGTATTGTATGCGACAATTTAAACTCTTTTTATTCCTTTTCTCATTCCTAATCATTTCCTGCTCCCAACTGGAAAAGGCAGAGGATCTTATTACCGGACTTTCGGAAAAAGAACGCTATAAAAAAGATGCTAATGTTTCAGATGAGATCTTCGAAATTTGGGAAAGCCGGCTTGAAAAAGGGCTAGGTGACAGCATAGAGGTAGAATTGCCTTATTCAGAAAGCGGAGAGCTAAAGCCGAGGAATTTTGCTATTTACGCATACGAAATATACCTCATGCCTGGAGAGGTCCTTGAAGCTGTTGTTGAAACAGATAGTAGTTCTACCCTGATTTTTTCATCCTTATACAAGAAAACTTCAGAAGAGAATAGAGACTTCGAAGAAATAGTCGCCGGAGAGGCTCAACAGAGATCGCTGAAATTCGAAATTCAGGAGAAGGGTTTATATAAACTGATACTTCAACCAGAGATAGAAGCCAACACAGCATTCAATATAAAGATACTGAAGGCTCCCGCCTATTTATTCCCTGTTTCAAATGGCAAGAATTCAGACATCGGCAGTTACTATGGGGACATGCGTGAAGGAGGAAAAAGAGATCACAAGGGTATCGATATTTTTGCAGAAAGAGGAACCCCGGTCATCGCCACAACTGCGGGAAGAATAGGTTTTACCGGGGAAAAAGGCCTGGGAGGTAAACAGATATGGTTAAGGGACAGCAAAAGAAAACTCTCGGTTTATTACGCCCACCTGGATAGCATTAAACCGGATCTAAAAAAAGTGTTGCCCGGGGATACTCTTGGTTTTGTAGGCAATACTGGCAACGCACGCACTACTCCACCTCATCTTCATTTCGGGATCTATAAAAGAAGATATGGAACGCTTGATCCCCTGGGATTCGTGTATCAGGTCGAAGAACTTGAAGAACCCAGGCAGGAAAATGAAATTGTTTCCAGAGTGAAGGTGAATTCTAAAAGAGCCAATTTTCGTAATAAACCGGCCTCCAATAATTCAGAGATATTAAAGACCGGCAAATATGGGGAGCTTTTATTTGTTCAGGGTAAAACGGCCGACTGGTTCCACGTAAGAGACAGCCTGGACCGTTCAATGTTCATCCATGAAAGCCAGGTACAATCAGCTTACTAAGGTGCTGGATTCGGGATGGAATGATGTATCTCATCGATCTCATTCAGAATTTCTTCTGAAAGTTCAACTTCGATACTATCAATATTCTCTTTCAACTGATCCATACTGGTAGCACCTATGATATTACTGGTCACGAAAGGCTGCTGATTTACAAATGCCAGTGCAAGATGGGTAAGGCTTAATCCATGTTTATCTGCCAGGTCTTTATACCTCCTGGTGGCTTCCACCGCTTCATCGTTCGAATATCTTTTGTATTCCGGAAAAAGATCCAACCGGCTGTTCTTCTGAATTCCATTAAGATGCTTTCCTGTAAGCGTTCCCATACCCAAGGGTGAGTATGGCAGAAGTCCCACCTTTTCTCTAAGACAGACTTCCGTAAGGCCGATCTCATCTTTTCTATTCAACAGATTATATGGATTTTGTACCGAAACAACTCTTGGCAGGTCGTTCTTACTTTCTTCCAGAAAACGCATCAATCCGAAGGGTGTTTCATTGGAAAGCCCAATATATCTGATCTTTCCCTGAAGTATAAAATGTTTCAGGTTTTCAAGGATCTCCCTGAAGTTATCCTCCCATTCCTCATCATGATCATGCTCGTAGCCGAGTTGCCCAAAATAATTGGTATTTCTTTCCGGCCAGTGCAATTGATAAAGATCTATATGATCTGTCTGCAATCTTCTAAGGCTATTATGTATCGCATCCTCAATTGCTTTTTTATGAAAGCCAAGATCCTGACGTATATGAGAAACCATATCGGCTGGGCCTGCGACTTTAGAGGCGATAAAAACATCATCTCTCCTGCCGGTCTTTTTTAACCAGCTTCCAATGATATTTTCAGTACTTCCCTGAGTTTCAGGTTTCGCTGGTACGCTGTACATCTCGGCGGTGTCAATAAAATTTATACCTCGATCCAGCGCATAATCTATTTGCTGGTGCCCCTCTGCTTCTGTATTTTGTTGTCCCCAGGTCATTGAACCCAGGCATATTTTACTTACTTCAATGTCTGTATTCGGCAGTTTGCTATACTTCATTTATTAATCAATTTCATTTAGAACTCTGGTAATCTCATCCAGTTTTGGAGTTAGGATCACCTCGATTCTTCTGTTCTTTGCACGTCCTGTTTCAGAATTATTTGGCGCCACGGGAGCATACTCACCACGCCCGGCCGCTGTTAGATTCTGCGGATCTATATTCGGATTTTCTCTTAATATCTGTACGATGGAAGTGGCTCTTTTGGTAGAAAGATCCCAGTTATCCTTTAACTGTCCGCTACCTCCATAAGGGACATTATCTGTATGGCCTTCTATAAGGACCGCTATATCAGGATTTTCGGCAAGGACGGAGCCCAGTTGATTTACCGCTTTTCTTCCTTCCGCATTCACGGCCCAGCTACCCGAATCAAATAAGAGCTTATTCTCCATGGAAACATATACCTTCCCATTTCTTTGCTCTACACTAAGACCTTTGCCTTCAAAATTGGTAAGTGCATTGGAAACCGCCTCCTTTAATGCATTCATTTTAGCATCCTTGGCGGCGATCACACTTTCCAGCTCATCGATTCGCTGAGACCTGACAGCGAGATCCTTTTCAAGTTTTTCGAGCCTGTTCTTTTCCTGTATCAAGGCTGCTTCTTTCTCATCCAGCTGTGCAAGTAACTCCCTGTTCTGTCTTGAGTTTTCAGCTATAGCCGCGGAACTGTTCTGCTCCAGGGCATCGTATGATTTCTCCAGGCTTTCGTAGTTCTTCCTCAGTGTATTCAGTTTCTGCATAAGATCATTACGCTCTGTGGTGATGGTCTCATAATCTGTACGAAGATTTGAAAGCTCTTTTTTAAGTTCCTCATCTGTACGCCTAAAATCTGCAAGCTCCCCGCTCATCTCACGATTCTCTCGCTGAAGAGCCGCAGTCCTGCTTTCAAGTTCATCATATTTTTTGGCTGAGACACAGGAGTTCAATAAGATCAAACCTGCAAAAAAAATTATTGCTTTGATTTTCATAATATGCGTTTATTCTATTTCTACTAGAACGGGGCAATGATCGCTATGGTATGCTTCAGGTAAAATAACCGCTCTTTTAAGTCGGTCTTTCATCGATTCGGCAACCAGATTATAATCTATTCTCCAGCCCTTGTTATTGTTTCTTGCATTGGCCCGGTAACTCCACCAGGAATACTGATGTGGCTCATCATTGAAATGCCTGAAGGAATCAATAAAGCCACTTTTCATAAAGCTGTCTATCCAGGCTCGTTCTTCAGGGAGGAATCCAGAAACATTCTTTAGCCTTACAGGATCATGGATATCAATAGCTTCATGACAAATATTATAATCCCCGCAGATGATAAGATTAGGAATTTCCTTTTTTAACTGGTCTATATAGCCCTGAAAATCATCCATGAATTTAAACTTGTGTTCCAGTCGCTTGATATTGGTACCTGAAGGCAGGTAAAGACTCATTACCGAAAAATCTTCAAAATCGGCACGGATATTACGGCCTTCATGGTCCATATAGTCGATACCCGTTCCATATTCAATATTTTGTGGCTCGGTTTTGCTTAGAATTGCAACACCCGAATAGCCTTTCTTTTGGGCAGGATGCCAGTAGTGATATGGGTAACCGGCTTTTTCAAATTCATCAAGGTCCAGTTGTTCCGGATGTGCCTTGATCTCCTGAATGCAAACTATATCTGGATTGGCCTGCTGCAGCCATTCTAAAAAACCCTTTCGCATAGCGGCCCGAATGCCATTTACGTTATAGGAAATAATGGTCATAAAACTTCAAATTTTCCCAAAAATAAGGCTATCTGAACTAAATACAAGTCCGCGACTCAGTTTATAACAAGAAAATTGAAATTAAACAAGGAAGTCTATTTCACTATAAAGCGCACCACTTTACCAACCTTTCTGGTACCAACCCTCACAAGGTAAACTCCCCGTGCAGCATAAGACATGTCCAACTCATAAACATAACCATCAGCATCATTGAAGAGCTGGTTTTCCAGCATTTTCTGGCCAAGCACATTATGTACAGTGATCCTTAGAGGCTCATCAAAGCTTGTTTCCATAATCACCCTGTACTGGCCGTTTCCTACGGTCACCACAGCAAGTTCTGCCTCATTAAGGATAAAATCCTCAATGTCGATAGTACTATCGGTCACGTTGACTGAATAATCATGAGTGGTTCCATATTGTATCACGGAACAGGGATCGTTAAGATCACCATCATAGCGGGTGTCACCAGCACGTATTCTCAGCAAATGCTGACCAAGGGGCGCATCTTCAGGAATACTGAAATCAAAAGGCAGCCAGGTATTGGCCCTATTGATAACTTCAGAAGTAATGAGACGCTCATCATCTGCAAACACTCCATTATCATCAAGGTCTATCCACATAGAGAATTTTTCGGCATCTTCTTCAGCAAAATAAGACTGCACTCTCAGCGTAAAATCCCCCTGCGATCTATCCAGATCTGTGGATTCTCCGATAAAATCTATATAGCCGTCGCCACAGGGAATGCGTTCATTCAAAATATCTCCCAGTTCAAAATGAGAGATCCCATCGCCAAATGAACAGTCGGATCCCTCTGGTATACAATTAAGATTCGCCACAGATTTGGTCTCAGAATCATTGGAAGGATCAAAATCATCCTCAAGCCTGGTCCTGGCAGTTATCCTGTATCTTCCGAAGGGCTCGAGATTGGCTGTTTGATTGAATGTATAAACGGCTTCTTCTCCTACGGGAAGAGTTTGATTGAATACCTCTCTTACAGGAGCGTTATTTCCAATCTGGTAGCTAACCGGTATATCCTGTTGAGGTTGTCCCCCGAAGTTCTCCAGGGTTATGGTTACTTCCTCATTCCCTCCAAGATTTTGCCCTGTAGCAGGTGCATCTATAGAGGTAACCCCCAAATCACGTGGTGGCAGGTTCTTGACTTCCACTTCAATAGCGTCATTATCAGGATTTGAATCATTTTCCAGATTTGTAGTAACAACAATACTATAGATCTCGCCAATTTCAGAAAGATCGGCAGTTTGCTCAAAGGTGAATTCGGCTGAACTTGACGAGGCTATGGATCCATCAAAAGTTTCCGTTACCTCAGGCCCTCCGTCAATACTATAACTAATTTCAAAATCTGACTGTGAATTGGTCCCAAAGTTTCGGATACGTACGCTGATGACTTCGGAAGTTGTTAAAGTAGCATTCTGCGGAGTAAGTAAGGCAGTAACGCCTATATCATTAGGCTCATCTGCCGCAACCCTGAAAACCCCCACGGTATTTATACGATCCACGCCCCGAAAAACCTCTCCGTTATGCCAGAAGGTGACTCCATCAGCCGGATCCACGCTCAAATGAGCATAATCACCATATCTCGAATTAGGATCGGGACTTTCTCCTTCCACTATAGACTGCTCCTCGAGAGTCATAACACCCAACGGATCATTCACAAAACGGCCTGTATATCTTAAAGAAGGAAATACAGCATCGGCCGGACTGTCATCCAGCACTGTATATGCAAGGCCAATATTCCCCCGTGCATCTATCCCTATACTACCACTAAACCTGTCCCGCTTATCGGGAGCATAGGTTCCTTCCTGGTAAACACTCCATAGCCCACCATCAGTCTGCTGTCTTAATTCATACCATCTTATTCCCGCATGTTCTGCAGCCGTGGGATCTATATCTACCACAAAATTCATAACCACGGAATTATAAGCACCAAATCTTCTATACTGGGTCATATACATCATGGTCGCCTGCAGCACATCAACATCCGGAGCGTCCCCCGGCTGCGAGAGATTGGTGAATGATCCCCCGTCAAAAGTAGCCATGAAAGGTGAGACACCTTGAGGTGTTGATAACTCCTGGCTTTCGGATATTGTTGAAGAAGAAGGATTATTCCAGTCCACATTTATAAGCCAGATCTTGAGGTGATCTTCATTCACTCCTGCCCATGCATCATCCTGTAAGAATATAAT
>JAWWBH010000121.1:0-8293 GCA_033721075.1 Christiangramia sp. | reverse complement strand
GCTTCTGAAAATATTCCTTCTATCGTGGAAGCATGGCAGCTTGGTACCGAAAGCGGAAATGCCATTGCCGATGTTCTTCTGGGGAAATATAATCCTTCAGGTAAACTGCCGGTATCTTTTCCACGTGCGGTGGGACAGGAACCCTTATATTATAATCATTTGAACACGGGAAGGCCCTATAGCGAGGAGCATGTGACCTATGCACATTATACTGATATTGAAAATGGCCCTTTATATCCTTTTGGTTATGGTTTAAGCTATACCGATTTTGAATATGGAAAACCTGAACTTTCTTCTTCCAGTCTTAATACAGGTGAAACTGTGACGCTTAGTGTTGAGCTTACAAATACCGGAAACGTTAAGGGTAAGGAAGTGGTTCAGCTATATCTGAGGGATCTTGTGGCAAGTCTTGCCAGGCCTGTAAAAGAACTGAAAGGCTTTCAACTTGTGGAGCTTAATCCCGGAGAGACCAGAACAGTGGAATTCCAAATTGATGAAGAAATGCTTAAATTTTACTCCGCATCTGGAAAATGGGAAGCCGAAACCGGGGAATTTGAACTTATGCTCGGTGGAAATTCCGAAGATGTAAAGTCAGTAAAATTAAATTACAGCAAATCATGAAAGAGTTTTCAAAATTAATACTGTCATGTGGATTACTTCTGGGAATTGTCTTAGCAGGAAAAGCTCAGGCGCAGGTGATCTTCGAAGAAGATTTTAACGGGGATAGCCTGGACATGAGTTCCTGGAGTTACGAAGAGGGTGATGGATGCCCGGATATTTGTGGTTGGGGTAATAACGAGAGACAGGTCTATGACAGGGAGTATGTGGAGGTTAAGGATGGTAATCTTGTGATTACTGCAGTTAAGAAGGGTGATGAGTATTATTCTGGAAAGATCATTTCCAAAGACAAGGTGGAATTCAAATATGGCGTGATAGAAGTACGGGCAAAGTTAGGAACCGGAAAGGGCATTTGGCCGGCTTTCTGGATGCTTGGTGCAGATATCAATGAAGTAGGATGGCCTGGGAGCGGGGAGATCGATATCCTGGAATATGTAGGCAAGGAACCCGGTATGGTGTTTACTTCATTGCATACCCCAGCCAGCCACGGCGAAACTATCAATACTAAAAAGACCCTGATCGAAGATATCGAAGAAGGCTATCACACCTATAAGGCGGTATGGACTGAGGATTATATCAAATTCTTTGTAGACGGGGAGCAGGTATATAAGTTCATCCCGGAAAAATATGATGATGAACATTATCCCTTCAGAAAGGATTTTTACTTTCTCATCAATATGGCCGTAGGAGGTAATTTTGGAGGTCCCGAGGTGGATGATTCAATATTCCCGGCCAAATATTATATAGATCATATTAAGGTAACACAGCCGAATTAGTCAAAAAAAGCGGGGCCTACAATCTGAAATTTGAGCTTGGATTAGTGTTTTTGTTTATCCTATTTCTGAGGTTCCGCTTTAATTTAAATTCCTCTTCTCTATAAAGAACTTTTTTAGAAGATCCCCACACTCATTTTCCATTACGCCCCATTTAACCTCGGTCTTTGGGTGTAATTGTACTCCAAATTTCCGGTATCCGCGATTTGGGTCTGAGGCACCGAACACAAGTTTCGGGATCTGACTCCAGTAAAGGGCTCCGGCGCACATCTGGCAGGGCTCCAGGGTAACATACATCGTGCAGTGCAATAGATATTTTCCCCCTAGAAAGTTTGCGGCAGCTGTGATCGCCTGCATTTCGGCATGGGCGGTAACATCATTGAGGGTCTCGGTAAGATTATGCCCCCGGGCGATGATCCTGTCGTTTATCACAATCACCACGCCTACCGGGATCTCTCCTTTTTCATAGGCTGCTTCGGCTTCTTCCAAAGCCTTTTTCATAAAGTATTCATCGTTGAAAGGAGAAAGCATATTCATAATTTTCATGAAAGATATAAATTTTGGACATTCCGCTGAGCTGTAATATGCCTGATTAAGATTTCATAATGTAACTTTGCCGGGTATGGCCAAAAATATCCTGAAAAATATAGACAGTCCGGCAGACCTGCGGAAGCTTTCTAAAGAGGAATTGAAAGTACTTGCCAAAGAACTGCGCCGCTTTATTATTGATATAGTAGCCACAAAGGAAGGGCATCTTGGTGCGAGCCTTGGTGTTGTTGAGCTTACCATCGCCCTGCATTATATCTTCAATACACCTGAAGATCTGCTGGTATGGGATGTTGGCCACCAGGCGTACGGGCATAAGATCCTCACCGGGCGTAAGGGTATTTTTGATACCAACCGGCAGCTGGGAGGTATCAGCGGTTTTCCCAAAAGAAGTGAAAGTGAATATGACACCTTCGGGACCGGGCATTCTTCCACCTCGGTTTCGGCGGCCCTTGGTATGGCTATCGCTTCCAATCTGAAGGGAGAAACCGAAAAACAGCATATCGCGGTGATAGGTGATGCCTCCATCGCCAGCGGGATGGCCTTTGAGGGCTTGAATCATGCCGGGGTTACCAAAGCCAATCTGCTGGTGATCCTTAACGATAACGCCATTGGCATAGACCCCAGCGTTGGGGCTTTAAAGGAATATCTTACCAAAGCAAGGGTAGGTTATAAACCGGCCCGGGACAATATAATCGAAGCGCTCAATTTCAAATATTTTGGTCCCGTGGATGGCCATGATCTGGAAGGACTTCTCAGGGTTCTCGAGGAGATGAAGCAGATAAAGGGTCCCAAGTTCCTTCATGTGATAACCAAAAAAGGAAAAGGCCTGAAAAAGGCTGAGGAAGACCAGGTGAAATATCACGCGCCGGGTAAATTTGAACCTGAGACCGGGGAATTACTGAAATATGATACCGATGGGCTGCCCTTAAAATACCAGGATGTATTTGGTTTTAGCCTGGTTGAGCTTGCTGAAAAAAATGAAAGGATCATAGGCATCACTCCGGCTATGCCTACGGGCAGTTCCCTGAAATATATGATGAAAGCTTTCCCTGAAAGGGCTTTTGATGTGGGGATTGCCGAGCAGCATGCGGTCACCTTATCGGCAGGGATGGCTACTCAGGGATTCGTGGTCTATTGTGCCATTTATTCCACTTTTCTCCAAAGAGCTTATGACCAGTTGATCCATGACGTTGCGCTTCAGAATTTACCGGTGATCTTCTGCCTGGACCGGGCGGGGCTCGTTGGTGAAGATGGAGCCACTCATCACGGGGTTTTTGATATTGCCTATGCCCGGGCGATTCCAAACCTCATGATCGCCGCACCCAGAAATGAGGTTGAACTCCGGAATTTATTATATACGGCCCAGCTGGGGCTGGAAAATCCCATTATTATCAGATATCCCCGAGGTCGTGGGGTGCTGAAGGAATGGCAGGTGCCTTTTGAAAGAATAGACATGGGAAAGGGAGAATGCCTTAAGGAAGGTTCAGAAGTGGCGGTGCTTAGTATAGGAAATATGGCCGGGAATGTTTCCCGCGCGATAGATGAACTAAGTGAGAAGGAAAAGATCGCTCACTATGATATGCGTTTTGTGAAACCTCTGGATGAAGAATTACTCAAGAATATCTTCAAAAAGTTTAAAAAAATTCTGACAGTAGAAGACGGAGTGAAAAAATCCGGGTTTGGAAGCGCAGTACTGGAATTCGCCGCAGAGGCCGGTTTTAAAGGTAAAATATACAATTTAGGGATCCCTGATAAATTTATTGAGCAAGGAAGTGTGGTTCAATTACAAGAAATCGCAGGAATTCACGTTGAAGGAATAAGGCAAAAGCTGAAATCTATGATATGATTTTTTTATTTTTGCAAATCTGAAAACCTGAATTATTAATGAAGTTCCAAATCCTACTCGTATTTTTCTGTATTACATCACTCAAATCTTTAGCTTCCGATTTTAAATATATTGCGGTAAATGATACCACCGCCACTGCTGCCAAGGATACTACGGTTTCTGACACCATGATGATGTACTGGACAGAGAAGAACACTTTTGGAGTTAATCTTAGTGAGGTGGCATTCGTCAACTGGAATTCGGGAGGTAATAATTCGGTCTCTGCTTTATTCTATTCAAGCTTTGAGAGGAACTTTGAAAAAGATCTTACCATGTGGCGTAATTCTGCTTCCCTGCGATACGGGATCAATGCCCAGGAAGGAAGGGAAGTTCGTAAGACCGAAGATGAACTAAGGGTGAAATCTTCCTTCGGTTTCAGAAAGGACAGTACTTCTAACTGGTATTATTCAGGAAAATTCAGTTTTAACACACAATTCTCTAATGGATATAAGTATCCCGATACCGAGGTGCCGATCTCTAAGTTCATGGCTCCCGGTTATACTTTTTTGGGTGCCGGAACCGAATTTTCCCATCCCGAAGAAGACCTTACCGTGTACTTATCACCCATAACCTTTAAATCTACCTTCGTTCTGGATCAGCGCCTGGCCGATGAAGGGATGTTCGGGGTGGAACCTGCGGTTACCGATGAGCTGGGAAATATCCTGAAGGAAGGAGAGAACCTGCGAACGGAATTCGGTTTCCTGGTCACCAGCGGTTTCAGTAAAGAGGTGTTTGATAATATCGATCTCGATAACCAGCTCAGTCTGTATTCAGATTATCTCAATAACTTCGGGAATGTAGATGTAGACTGGCAGCTGAATGTGAATATGAAGGTGAACGACTTCGTGAAGGCCAATGTGGGATCACATATTCGTTATGATGACGATGTGAAGTTCAAAGAAGATACCAACGGCGATGGTAAACTTGAAACTTCAGGCCCCAGGCTTCAGCTTAAGCAGATGCTTGGCGTTGGCGTTGTCTATGAATTCTAGACTAAAGACTCTGTCCCTTATATTTTTTTACCGAAGCCACGGTCATCCCGTCGGTTAGTGAAGCTGTATATGAACAGATACCTATAAGTTTTTCATAGACCGAATCACTTTCCTGTAAATGCTGTAGCTGTTGCACCGATTTAAGTACCAGCTTGGTGAAATTTGAATCTTCAGCATTATCCTCCGGAAGAAGGGCTTTAGTGTAAATATCAAGCAGGTAGGAAAGCATACGATAACCTGCAATTTCCTTACTAATTACTTCCTCGCTCTGGTAGATCTTTTCGATACTTATCTTGATGATATCCTTAATCTGCGCTTCATAATTGCTCTTATCAAAAAGGGATTCATGGAACTCTCCTTTCAGGATTGCATCCTCATTTTTCAGGAATATTTCAGCGGCTTCACCAATAAGGGTATTAATCGCTAAAGACCTGAGGTAAGCCAGCCTGTCGGCAGTGTTGGTAAGGCCGTTATATTTTGAGGTATTGATATTATCCTTAACCAGTTTGATGAGGTATTCCAGGGCATAATCCTCGTCAATAAGGCCCAGGTTTATTCCATCCTCAAAATCAATGATGGTGTAGCATATGTCATCAGCTGCTTCTACCAGGAACGCAAGAGGATGCCGGCAATATCCAATGTCTTTGCCTTCTCTCGTTTTTGTAAGCCCCAGTTCATCTGCCACCTCTGAAAAGAAGTCTCTTTCGCTTTGAAAGAAACCGAATTTCTTATCCTCTATATTTCTTGTGGGCTTATGAGGAAGGGATTCCTTCGGGTATTTGGTAAAGGCCCCCAGGGTCGCATAGGAAAGCCTTAGCCCGCCTTCTATCCCCGGCCGTTGCTCGGTAAGTATCTTAAACCCGTTCGCATTTCCCTCGAATTTAATAAGATCCTGAAATTCCTTTTCGCTAAGCTGATCCTTAAAACGCTTCCCGTTTCCATGACTGAAATATTCACCTATGGCCTTTTCGCCCGAATGTCCGAATGGCGGGTTCCCGATATCATGGGCCAGGGCAGCTGCGGCTACTATGGCTCCAAAATCGTTCATCTGGTATCCGAAGGTATCCCTAAGATGCGGGTGTTTTTCCAGCAGTTTCTGGCCGGTTAGGCGTCCCAGTGATCTCCCAACCACAGAGACTTCAAGGCTGTGGGTTAGGCGGGTATGTACAAAATCGGTCTTGGAGAGCGGGATCACCTGGGTTTTATCCTGTAGGCTACGGAAAGCCGAAGAAAAGATGATGCGGTCATAATCAACCTCGAACCCCAGCCGGGTCTCGTTCTGTTCTTTTCTAAGTCTTTTATGTGTGTCTCCGAATCTTTTAAGTGATAAGAGTTGTTCCCAGTTCATTTTAGTTGGTAGTTATCGGTGATGTGTTGCAGTGAATTTTGACTGACTAAAAATAAATAAAAAAGAGGCGTTTGAAAATTTTCCCTGGCTCATCCTGGATTTATTGTGGCTTTTTTACCCCAACCAAAAGATTAAAATGGAAAAAGGGAAGTAAAAGCTACTTCCCCTTCAATTCAAATTTGAATTAGCCAAAATTTTAAGATCCGCACATCAGGCAGTCGTCACCGTCACCTTCTTTGGATTGAGCGATGATAGCTCTGAGCTCCTCTGGTGTTAGAGCCCCTTCCTCTTCACTTTGCTGAGAAATAATGGGCTCAGCCTGAGGCTGCATCTTTTCTGCTGCTCTTGCAGGTGCCTGAGATTCGGTCTTAACAGGTTCTTTTTTTGTTTCCTTTTGCAGCGTAAACTTGATGGCGTCTACAGCTGCTTTGGTGCGAAGATAATACATTCCTGTTTTAAGTCCGCTTTTCCAGGCATAGAAATGCATGGATGTAAGTTTACTGTAGTTCGCATTTTCCATGAAAAGATTAAGCGACTGAGACTGGTCTATGAAGTATCCCCGCTGCCTTGACATGTCTATGATATCTTTCATGCTCATTTCCCATACTGTCTTGTAAAGTTCCTTCAGATCCTGGGGAATGATATCTATATTCTGGACAGATCCGTTATTTCGCATAATGGCATTTTTCACATCATCGGTCCACAGGTCCCTGGCAACCAGGTCTTCCAGCAGGTGCTTGTTCACCACGATGAATTCTCCTGAAAGTACCCTTCTTGTATAGATATTTGAGGTGTAGGGTTCAAATGCTTCATTGTTTCCAAGGATCTGGGAAGTGGAAGCCGTAGGCATAGGGGCAAGAAGCAGGGAGTTGCGCACCCCGGTCTTCATCACCTGTTTTCTAAGTTTCGCCCAGTCCCATCTTCCGCTGAGGTCTTCATCCTTTATTCCCCAGAGATTATACTGAAATTCTCCCTGGCTTATAGGAGAGCCTTTGAAAGTGGAATATGGTCCTTCCTCTTTTGCCAGTTCCATGGAAGCGGTTACTGCGGCGAAATAAAGGGTTTCAAAGATCTCCTGGTTAAGCTTCTTCGCTTCATCTGAAGTGAATGGCAGTCTTAATTTGATAAAGGCATCTGCCAGTCCCTGGACCCCGAGTCCAACTGGACGGTGGCGCATATTCGAGTTCTCAGCCTCTTTAACCGGGTAGTAATTTCTGTCGATCACCTTGTTCAGGTTCTTGGTGACCCTTTTTGTGATCTTGAACAGTTCCTTGTGATCAAATTCCTCTCCTTTTACGAACATCGGCAGGGCGATGGAGGCCAGGTTGCATACTGCTACTTCATCTTCACTGGTATATTCAAGGATCTCTGTACAAAGGTTTGAAGACCTTATGGTTCCAAGGTTCTTCTGGTTCGATTTTCGGTTGGCCGCATCTTTATAAAGCATGTACGGAGTTCCGGTCTCGATCTGTGATTCCATGATCTTTTCCCATAGCTCACGGGCTTTGATGGTTCTTCTTCCTTTGCCTTCAGCCTCATATTTTTCATAAAGCTTCTCGAACTCTTCTCCGTAACTGTCAAAGAGTCCCGTACATTCATTGGGACACATCAGGGTCCATTTCCCATCTTCCTGAACCCGTTTCATGAAAAGATCGGGCATCCACATGGCGTAGAAAAGGTCACGGGCGCGCATTTCCTCTTTTCCGTGGTTCTTCTTTAGGTCAAGGAAATCGAAGATATCGGCATGCCATGGTTCTACATAGATCGCGAAGGAGCCTTTTCTCTTCCCTCCACCCTGGTCCACATAACGGGCAGTGTCGTTGAAAACCCTTAACATGGGAACGATGCCGTTAGAGGTCCCGTTGGTTCCCGAAATATAGGAGCCAGTGGCACGTACATTGTGAATTGAAAGCCCAATACCTCCGGCAGATTGCGAGATCTTAGCCGTTTGTTTCAGCGTATCGTATATCCCGTCGATACTGTCATCTTTCATGGTAAGTAGGAAACAGGATGACATCTGAGGTTTTGGAGTTCCTGAATTAAAAAGTGTTGGGGTAGCGTGTGTAAAATATTTTTTGGACATAAGCTCATAGGTCTCTATGGCTGCCTCCAGGTCGTCTACATGTAT
>JAWWBH010000120.1:0-8363 GCA_033721075.1 Christiangramia sp. | reverse complement strand
GCGCGTCTATAAGGAGGAACAGTTTGGCCCCGTAATCCCTATAAAACCTTTCAATTCCATAGAAAAACTTCTTGATGAGATCGCTGATTCAAATTACGGTCAACAGGTGAGTCTTTTCGGAACTGGAATAGACAGGATCGCACCATTAATTGATACGCTGGTAAACCTGGTATGCCGGGTAAACCTTAACAGTTCCTGCCAGCGAGGTCCTGATGTCTTCCCTTTTACAGGAAGAAAGGATTCCGCAGTTGGTACCTTAAGTGTGCATGACGCCTTGCGGTCATTCTCAATAAGGACATTTGTTGCCAGCAAGGATAAGGCTTATAACAATGAAATTCTCAGGAAACTACTGGATAGTAAAAGCTCCAATTTTGTGAGTACAGATTATATTCTATAAGCTGAAAGCCCTGAGCAGCTCTAAACAATTTGGGAACAATAATGAGGCTGTCTAGAAAAACCTTAACCTGTCATTGCGAGGAACGAAGCAATCTTTAATAATATTTGGTAATCAAAGGCAAGATTACTTCACTTCGTTCGTAATGACGGCATGATCGATTTTTTTAGACAGCCTCATTATTCAACCGGTATTTTTATTTCTGGTTAAAAGGTAAGGAAGGGGGCAATTCTGTAATGTAAGTCAGGACCCTTTTTTAACCCCTTATATTTTAGGGTTTTATTGGCTTAAATTTAGCTATGAGTTAACTAAAGCTTCATACCTTTTAAACTATATTTATATTGTAATTATCGGTGAAATAGACGATAATTGCGAAGGGTAACTGAGAAATGGTTTAAATATTTCGGTTACCCTTTTTTAGGCTATAAATCGAAACATTTAAAAATGCTATCGTTTTAAAGAGGCAGGAACTTGGGGATTCCTGCCTTTGTATTTAGATAAATGGGTCACAATTGATCTTCTAGACAAATGTTAATTATTTATTAATTAACTAAACACGAAGGTTAAGACATGTAAGAATACTTTTATATTAGTTTCCCCTACAAGCTTTTTTCAAATCTTACATTTAAAATTTATGGATTCAATTTCAATCTACATCCTTGTTGGCATGTGTATTATTGTAGGGAGTATTATCCTGGTTCTTTTAAAGAGGGATAACGCTAAACAGGAAAAAATGATTGAGAAGTATACAAGGGATATTACGTTAATTAAAAACGATCGTAAGAAAATCTAACTGCTCTCAGGCTTATTGTCCTTATTTAATCTTTCATGTTAGATTATTAATAACCCAGTAATAAATACAATAATACCTACGAACATCATAATTAGAGTATAGGGAAGAATTTCCCGGGCTTTTAAACGGGTTATTGCCAGCAAAGGTAAGGCCCAAAAAGGCTGGAGCATGTTGGTGATCTGATCCCCGTATGCAAATGCCATTATAGCCTTGTTAAGTGGAACTCCAAGCTTCAAAGCACTTTCCAGTACAATAGGTCCCTGTATTGCCCATTGCCCACCCCCACTGGGGACAAAGATATTTACCAGGGCAGCACTAAAGAATGTATAAACAGGCAGACTTATTTCTGTGGCCATCGAAGAGAAGAATCCGGCAATATCCCCAACTATCCCTGTTTCCTTCATTATACCCATTATCCCAAAATAAAGGGGAAACTGAATGAGTATGGCGGCAGCTCCGCCTATAGCTTCATCCAGAGCGTTTAAAAAGGATGCGAAAGAACGGTGTAGTAGAATGCAAAGTGCCAGCATAAAGAAATTGAGCATATTGGGTGTAAGATTACCAATTAAAAGCTCCCCGGAATAACTGGCAAAAAAGGCAGCCATGAGAATAACTCCAAATAGAATTCTTAGCCATTTTGAATGATCCAGTTTCTCAGCTCCCTCTATCATGAAACTTTTATTTTCTGTTTTTTCTTGGGGTAGGTCTATCCTGGTTGATTTAGTGCTTTTTGAAATCAGCCAGAGTACAGCCGGAACCATGAAAATAAGTATCCCAAAGAGGATGAGGTTCCATTCGGCAAAGATCGTACTTGCGGTAGGAACGCTGTCTGGCAAACTACTGATTATCGAATTCCCGGTGGAACCAGAAAAAAGACTGGCGATATGCCCACTTTCTGAAGCCTTTAAAGGAGCACTTCCACTAATTCCCCCATGCCATACCATAAGTCCAACATATCCGGCAGCGCCAATTAACGGGTAGTTGATCTCAAAACCTCTCTCCCTGGCAGCTTCTCCAACTTTACGTGCCATTATAGCTCCAAAAATGAGTCCGAGTCCCCAGTTAAAAAAGGCCACAAGCATAGTAGACACTGAAACAGTAATTACAGCACTGGTATTACCTGTAACAATATTCGTTAGTTTACGGGTAAGCCAGGCCACGGGTTTGCTTAGTACAAGTACATGGCCCAGGACAAGGATGAGCATCATCTGAACCGCGAAAACCAGCAGTGCGGGATTCCACATTCCTTGCTGCCAGTATTCCAGAATACTGATCATGGAGCCAGCATTTCTCTCTCCTGTAAAAAAGAAAGCAATAAAGATGGTAAGAAAGCTTAACAATACAGCGAGCGTAAAAGGAGCTGGAATAAGTTTTTTAAAAATTTGTTCAATATTTCTGGAGATGTTCATAGTTTCAAATATCAAGAAATATTCGAAAAGTATAAACCCCGTAATAAAAATAACCACTTAATACTCTACTTTTTGGATTCTTTCGACTCTGGGATGCCCATATTTTGATATGACCAGCTATTTAACTGAAGTGAGTTCCATTTAACCTCTTTTTTCATCGGAATAAATCATGAATTTACAGTTCATATCTATAAAAGCGGTTTTTATTACCCTTAATGAGCTATCGGTATCATTCCGTCTTCAAGACTGATAATCTGCTGTAAATTAGCTTCATAATCATCATTGATCAATTAATTGACAGTAAAAAATTATTCATTTTTAAAACCATTCATCATGAAAACATTAATCTTTTCTTTATTATTAATCATTGCGACCTCTATTGGTCATGCACAAAAAATCACAGAACTGGAAGAAGCAAAAGTTGGATTTGCACCACTGGATGTTGAGGTCACTGAAAACGGAGACAGTTTCACTTATACAGTAAATGAGGCTTACGCCGGGCAGTTCGTGAAGGATCCTATAGCATTTATGAAAGCCAACTTTGATATCAAGAATTTCATCTCAGCTCACGAGGATCGTAATTATGACAGCTTTAATTTAACATTCAAAAGCGGACAGGGTTTCCTAAAAGCCGATTTCGACAAAGAAGGAAAACTAATTAGAACATTTCAAAAATTTCAGAATATTGTATTGCCATTAGATGTGAGAAGAGAATTGTACATGGCCAACAAAGGCTGGAATATGACTGAAAACAGGTATATAGCCTCAGGAAGGGGAGAATTGTTAGAAAAAGAATTATATAAGATTAAAATTGAAAATGGTAGTCGTTCTAAAAATATAAAATTAGATCCCAGATCTATGGGTAGAACAAGCGTTGCCAGTAAAGACTAATTTGAGATGTTTTAAAACCATAGTTTGAGTTTAGCAGGGCTATCAGAATCTTGAATTTTGATGGCCTTTTTTTGGATTGGAATATAATATGATCTTTTAAAATTATTAGGAATATTAATACCGGTGCAGTAAAAATAATAAGTTTTGTTTTCAAATAGTTTTAAATTGCAGGTATCCAATACTTACAAAAACTATGAAAGCACTTGTTATAGATGACGAAGAACTGGCCAGGAAAAGGGTATTGAATTTACTTGAGGAAATAAAAGAAATAGAAGTTATTGGAGAATGTTCCAATGGTAAAACAGCTATAAAACGAATAAATTCTGAAAGGCCAGACCTTATTTTTCTGGATATCAATATGAAGGATATGAACGGGTTTGAAGTTCTTAAACAGGTGGAAATATCTCCCAAGCCGATTGTGATTTTCGTTACTGCTTATGATAATTATGCCTTAAAGGCTTTTGATGTAGACGCATTTGATTTTTTGCTTAAACCTTTTAAAGACGATAGATTTTTTAAAACCATCAATAAGGTGCTAAAAACTACGCAAACAGAAGCTGATTCCAATTTTGAAAAACGTCTTATTGAATTTTTTCATGAGTATTCAAAAGGTTCTACCAGGCTTAATTCGGTTTCAAAGATTCCTGTAAAACAGGGAAATAAAACAGCTCTGGTGGATCCAAAAGACATTCTTTACATACAGGCATCAGGATATTATGCAGAAATTTATGTCAAATCAAAAAAACACGTGCTAAGAGAGTCGCTAAATAACCTGGAAGAGATTCTCGATAAAAATGTATTTGTGCGAATTCACAGGTCTACCATAATCAACCTCAATTGTGTTGAGGAGATAATACACTCTGATTATGCAGAGGTAGATACCAAAATGACCGATGGAAAAGTACTTCGGGTAAGCAAATCCCACAAAAGGGAGTTTCTCGAAAAAATAGGAATTTAAATGAGCCTCAATAAGTTAAAACAAAAGTATTTTGATCTAAAACTGGTACTACTTCTTGCTGGTTTTTATCTGATGTTCGACATAGTTCTCCTCGTCAAGGTCGCCTATATGCGTAGCTATATGCCGGGAGATAACTCACATTATTTCAGCTGGTCAGATTTTTTAATCCATAACCTTCTTTTCGATTATATTATTGTGGTAAGTTATATGACCCTTATAGCTATTAGCACCAAGAGATTTCTGAATAAGAATTATTCATGGGTCAAGATCATTTCCATACATACCCTTTTTTCGATCCTTATTGGACTTATTATTCGTTTAATATTTGATTTTTATTCTATAATTGCCGGTAGAATAAGCCTTGCCGAATTTGATCTTCGGAAAAGTATCAATGCGTTCATCTATGTTATTGATCTTAATTTTCTGATCTATTTCGCAATGGTTTTTATAATCTATACCTACTATTATTTGAGACAGGTTAAGGAGGCTGAAAAACGTCATTCCAAACTCGAATCACAATTAGTCAATACAAGGATGAAAATGCTTTCCTCTCAATTGCAGCCCCATTTTTTGTTTAATACTCTTAACTCTATAGCTGTGCTAACCGATATCGATGCAGCCAAAGCCAAGGATACAATTGCCGATCTTAGTGATTTCTTAAGGGAGATACTTTATAGTAGTGATAGTAACCGCATTAGTCTGGATGAAGAATTACGGATCCTGGAATATTACCTGAATATTGTGAATGTTCGTTTTTCAGACCATCTCACCATTACAAAAAAAATAGATGAGTCTCTACTGTTAAAAAGAGTACCGGCTCTTCTTTTACAGCCTCTTATCGAAAACTCGATAAAGCACGGTTATTCTTATGACCATACCACACTCCACATAATTATATCGGTTTTTGAAGAGGATAATAAACTGGTGATAAAGGTAGAGAATGATGGTGCCCCTATCTCCCAGAGCCATGCCGAACTTATGAAGAAAGGGGTGGGTCTTACCAACATCAATGATCGTTTGAAAAACCTTTATAATGATAATTATTTCTTTGAAATAAAGAATAAGGAGAATGAATCGGGGGTAGAAACCATTATAAAGATTCCAGAATAACTACAATTCAGTATTAAACGGATCATATTTTCAACTCATTTTTTTAATATTTAGGATATTAGTAAATCCTTGCCTTTTATGATTTTTTTGGCTTGAATTTTATTCAGGTTCTTCGTAAATTTAAGATAACCACTCTTTCCTGACTCTCCTACTTCTAAAATCCTCCCGTATGGAAAGAGAATTACCCTGTCATTATTATCCACCTGCCGAAGAGAGATTTAATATAATATCTCATGGTGTTGGCTTTGTTTTAAGTATTCTGGCTTTGATCTTACTTATTTTAAAGGCAGAAAGGCTTGGTGAGATTGAACATCTGGTAAGCTTCAGTATTTTTGGAGCGAGCATGGTACTGGTTTATGCGGCTTCTACCTTCTACCACAGTGCCAGATCAAAACGTTTAAGAATAAGACTTAATATCCTCGATCACGCCTCCATCTATTTTCTGATCGCAGGTACATATACGCCTTTTGCTTTGGTAACCTTAAACGGTTCGACCGGATGGACCATTTTTACCGTAATATGGGCGATGGCATTAACAGGGGCAATTTTAAAGTTATTCTATGCAGGGCGGTATCAGTTGTTTTCTACAATAATGTATGTGGTAATGGGATGGATTATCGTATTTGCCATAAAACCCCTCCTTGTTAATTTTCCGGGGGATGGACTTTGGTGGTTGTTCGGTGGAGGAATTGCGTATACCATTGGAGCCATCCTGTTCATGCAGCACAGGATCCCGTTTAACCATGCTATTTTTCACATTTTTGTTCTTCTGGGAACTTTCAGTCATTTTGTATCAATATATTTCTACGTCTTGCCTGATAATGTTTGATTTCGGGGCTTAATGAGTAATAATTTTTATCTTTAAACCTTTCTGAAATCTATTTCTATGAAGATCAATCACCTTTTATGCGGCTTAATAGTATTTTTATTTTTTAACCAGTTACAAGCTCAAAATGACTATTATTTTCCTGATGATGTAAGTTTTAATGAAAATATCCCCAGCCCGGCGGAATTTCTGGGTTATGAGGTAGGAGAGTGGCATACGAGACATGCCAGGCTCGTAAGTTATATGGAAAAGCTGGCAGAGTTATCTCCGAAGGCTCAGATCCAGACCATAGGGCACACCCATGAAAAAAGGCCACAAATAATACTCACTATTTCTTCAGAAGAGAATCTTCAGAACCTGGAGAGAATTCGAAAGGAACATCTATCCCATGCCAATCCGGGAAATTCCCCGGGTGATGTAGAGCAGATGCCGGTAATCGTTCATCTGGGGTATAATGTTCATGGGAACGAACCTTCAAGTAGCGAGGTGTCAATGCTGGTGGCTTATTATCTACTGGCGGCAGAAGACCCCAAAGTGGATGAATATCTTGAAAAGGGAGTCTTTCATATTGAACCGGCCCTGAATCCTGATGGACGTGATCGTCATACCACCTGGGTGAATAGCAACAAGGGAAATCCTCCGGTAGCAGATAACTGGGACCGGGAGCACAATGAATCATGGCCATCTGGCAGGACTAATCACTACTGGTTCGACCTTAACCGTGACTGGCTTCCGATTACACAGGTGGAGAGCAAGAACAGGGTTGCATTTTATCATAAATGGCTGCCTAATATGGTGACCGATTATCATGAGATGGGCTCCTCCAGCACTTATTTCTTTGAACCCACCAAAAAATATGGGTCAGAGAATCCAATTGTACCTCGTTATAACTATGATACGCTCAACAGTATTTTTGCGAAATATCATCAGGAAGCAATGGATGAGATTGGCTCCCTTTATTTTACGGGTGAACGCTATGATAACTCATATCCGGGCTATGGGTCAACCTATCCCGATCTTCATGGAGCGCTGGGGATAGTGTATGAACAGGCAAGTTCCCGGGGGCATGTTCAAAATACAGGAAGTGAGGATATCACATTTCCATTTTCTATTAGAAATCATCTTCGTACCAGCCTGGCTACTATCCAGGCGACCATAGATAACCGCGAATTGTTACTGAACTGGCAACGGAAATTCTTTAAGGATATTCGCGATACCGGACTAAAGAAGAAGAAAATTCATGTGTACGGTAATGAGAAAGATCCCGGGATAACCAGAATGTTCACTAAACTATTGCTGGATCACCAGATAGAGGTCTATAAAATAGAAGATGAGCTTACTGCAGGAGGTGAGGAATTTGCTCCCGGTTTTGCATATGCGGTTCCCGAAGGACAGGCTCAGAACCTTATGGTGAAAACCATGTTCGATAATGTGACCAGTTTTGCAGATAGTGTATTCTATGATACTTCAGCCTGGTCCATGGCACTGGCTTATGGGATATCAAATGCTGAAGTGAATTCTGGCCGGGTGGATCTTGGGCCCAGATTAAGTTCTGATGATATTCAGATTAATTTTGATCTTCCCGAAAGATCAGAATACGCTTACCTGGTTGACTGGTCTCAATTTCAGGCTCCCGCGGTTTTATATCATCTTCTAAAGAACAATGTAAATGTTAAAACCGCATTTACTCCTTTTTCCATAGGGTCAGATACCGGTGTAAAAGAATTCGGTTATGGAAGTCTCATGATTCCCGTTGCCGATCAGTCGGTTGCCCCAGAGGAATTATATAAGTTAATTACAGAGGCCTCGCAAAAAGCCGGGGTGAAAATAGAATCTGTGTCATCCGGGAGGAGCGATCTGGGAATAGACCTGGGAAGTCCCGAATTTAAGGACGTTGACCTGCCTAAAGTAGTGATGCTTACCGGCGAAGGCAGCAGTGGTTATGAAGCCGGTGAGATCTGGTTTATGATGGACACCTATGT
>JAWWBH010000119.1:0-8373 GCA_033721075.1 Christiangramia sp. | reverse complement strand
TTTAAAGCCTCCAACTTCAAATTACTCACTCTCCCTCTATGAACATCACTTCGTTTCCAAAGCGGGTGCAAATATAAAACGACTCTCCGCTTCATTCCAAATTAATTCAAAGAAAATTTTAATTAATTTTTAAGCCGTTTTTTGGCCGTATAGCCTACTCTCAGTACCCTCAGTGAACATACGCTCTCTGTGAAAGCGGCTGCAAATATACACCGCCCTTTTCTTCTTTACCAAACTTTTATCGAAGTATTTTTAGAAAATTTTAAGAGCCATTTTTAAGAACCTGAACATCAGGGTTTCATGATGAAATTACCGGCTTCTTTTTTTTGAAGAATTAGAATTGCTCCATTTATCACTCAGGTCAAGATATTCAAAATCCAGTGCACTCGCCTGTCTTTCCAGAATATTATCCCGAAATGACCTTTGTAATATGTCTTCAATTAGAAAGTCTTCCTGATTGGATTCAGGGTGATATTCTTCTTTCAGGGAAATATCAAACATGCTTGCAGTTGTATTATACCAGAACGCCCTCCATCCGCTCTTGAGGTTCTTAACAAGATTAAATGCCGTAGTACCCGTTTGCCTGTGAATTAATTTTACGAGGATCTGCCCTTCAGTACGGGTTAGTTTCTTTAGCTCTGCCGAAAATTCTTCCTCAATATAATCCTGTACAATTTTGGTGTATTTCTTCCTGTCATGATTAGATTTAATCTTATCCAGTCTTGAATTCAATTCCACCAGTCTTTCAGAAGCCAGTTTCGCATAAGGATATACTTTTCGGGTTTTTCTCCTCAATATAAGATAACGTTTCCTGGCCTCAAGATCATCAAACTTAAGTTTACGCAGCAGTACTACTTCCTCCAGGTCGATCGTCTCCCTTGGAACTGAATCTCCGGCAATGATCATATACTTCTTTTGTACGGTATCATTTTCCAGAGTATCCATTTCCTTTTGAGATGCGCTTTTCTGGCTAAAACCGGAAAAACCTATCAAAAATACGCAGATGGAAATATATTTGATCATTACCTATTCATTTACAAAATGATTTTTTACCAAAATCATTCCAAAATTAATGATTCGCCAGTTGCCTTCCATCCAAATCTTTTTAATTTCGCTAAAATTTATGAATTATGAAGAAAACCGAAATACTCGATAAAAAATCGATAAAGTTCCTGGAGAACTATCTCAATAATGCAGCTCCAACAGGTTATGAAGCTGAAGGACAGAAACTATGGATGGAATATCTAAAGCCATATGTAGATGAATTCATAACAGACACCTATGGTACGGCGGTTGGTGTGATAAATCCGGAAGCAACATATAAAGTAGTTATTGAAGGCCATGCTGACGAGATTTCCTGGTATGTAAATTATATTAACGATGAAGGATTAATATATGTAGTAAGAAACGGGGGTAGCGATCATCAGATCGCCGCTTCAAAAAGAGTTAACATACATACCAAGAAAGGAATTGTAAAAGGTGTATTTGGCTGGCCTGCCATACATACCAGAGATAAGGAAAAAGAACAGTCACCAAAAATGGATAATATATGTATCGATGTTGGCTGTACCAGTAAAGAAGAAGTTGAAGAACTTGGCGTGCATGTTGGTTGCGTGATCACCTATCCTGATGAATTCTTTATCCTGAATAAAAATAAGTTTGTTTGCCGGGCCCTTGATAACCGAATTGGCGGATTTATGATCGCCCAGGTTGCCAGACTTCTAAAAGAGAATAAGAAGAAATTACCATTTGGCCTTTACATTACCAATTCAGTACAGGAGGAGATCGGCTTACGTGGGGCTGAAATGATCACCCATAGAATTCAGCCGAATGTCGCGATAGTAACAGATGTTACTCACGATACCACTACTCCAATGATCGAGAAAAAGACCAATGGACTTAATAAAATTGGTGATGGGCCTGTGATCTCATATGCTCCAGCAGTTCAGAACAAATTAAGAGAGTTAATCATAGACACTGCTGAAGAGAAGAAGATCCCATTCCAAAGACATGCATCTTCAAGGTTTACGGGTACAGATACCGATGCCTTTGCTTACAGCAATGGCGGAGTCCCTTCAGCATTGATCTCTCTCCCTTTAAGGTATATGCATACTACCGTGGAAATGGTTCACCGTGACGATGTGGAAAATGTGATAAATCTTATCTATGAATCTCTTCTGAAAATAAAAGACGGAGAGACTTTTAGCTATTTTGACTGATCATAATTCATAAAAACTCCTTTTTTAAACTCCCGTTAATTCGGGAGTTTTGTTTTTATTACATAATATTTCACAATTTTTTAATTATAAACGAGAGCCATTCCTTTTATCTTTAAGGAAAAAGCTATGACACTCTCACAGGATGATATTTCCACTATCATCAAGGAACCTCAGAAAGCCGTAAGAATGGCTAATCTGGTATATGTTTCTGAAAATCATCTTTCCATAAAAAGAAAAAAAGAAGGTCGTGGTTTTGCCTATTATAAACAGGACAAAAAGATAGGCGATCAAAAAACCATTAAGAGAATTAAGAGCCTGGTTATTCCACCAGCATGGAAAGATGTAAGAATAACCCATCTAAAAAACGGGCATATCCAGGTGGTAGGAAGGGATGATAAGGACAGAAAACAATATATGTATCACCCTGTCTGGTCCAAAATAAGGAATCAAACCAAGTTCTTTAAAATGGCAGCCTTCGGAAAGGTCCTTCCAAAAATAAGAAAACAGGTATCCAAAGACATGGAACTCGAAGGCATGCCTCAACGAAAGGTTCTGGCATTAGTAATAAGATTAATGGAGGAAACCCACATTAGGATTGGCAATCAATATTACGCCAAAAACAATAAGACCTATGGCTTATCAACTTTCAGGACCAAACATGTGAAGACCTTTAAAAATGGTTTGAAATTCGAATTTATAGGCAAGAAAGGTAAAGAACACTCCATAACCATTGAAAACAGAAAACTGGTAGACCTTATAAACCAGTGTGAAGAGATACCTGGCTGGGAGCTTTTTAAATTCTATGATGAAAATGGTGACAAGCAGCGTATAGATAGTGGAATGATCAATGATTACATTCACGAAATAAGTGGAGACATATTCTCTGCCAAGGATTTCAGGACCTGGTCTGCCACTAAAATATTCTTCGAAACCCTACGCGAACGGGGATATACTGAAGATGAAAAGGAAAACAAGAAAAATATTCTGGAAGGCTTCGACTCTGCCGCTGAAGGATTGGGCAATACCCGCGCCATTTGCAGAACTTATTACGTTCATCCCAAGGTTGTGGAAACCTATGAGAATGGTGAAATCACTCCATATTTCAAACAGGTAAAAGAAGATAATTCTCCCAATTATATTCAACTTTCAGAAACAGAGAAAGCTATTTATAAACTTATTCAGGATTATAACATAGAGATTGAAGAGCAATAAATTTCTTTGAATACTGCCTTCTTTCGCATATTTCAGATAAATTTGAGGCATGACTAATACCATTGCTGCCAGGATTGCCGACTTTTTGAGCGACTACCCGCCTTTTTCATTACTTGAGAAAAAGCAATTATATAGTATTGCAATGGAGGTGCGGGTTATTTATTTTGAACAAGGCAAGGCTATTTTTTCAAAGGGCGATAAGGTTCATGAGCATTTCTATATTGTTCAAAAAGGAGCCGTGGATCTTCAAAAGATCAATGAAAATGAAGAACCGGAAACCATAGATAAATGTGATGAGGGCGATGTCTTTGGTTTAAGGCCATTGTTCGCAAAGGAAAACTACCAGATAAATGCGGTTACCGATGAAGAAAGCGTGATCTATGCCATACCCTTAAATGAATTCAAACCCTTTGCAATAAGCAATTCCCAGGTTGGTAATTTCCTGATGGAAAGTTTTGCTTCCAATACCAGAAATCCATATGCTACGGAACATCGCGGAAAGCTTTTTTCTGAAGATGGCGAAATTAGCTTTAAAAAAGAAGCTTTATTCGATCTTCAGCCCATTCCCATGGTAAAAAGAATGGTTACCGTCTCCCCTGAAACCAGTATCCAGCAGGCTGCTACATTAATGAGTGCAAAAAAAGTAGGATCGGTGATCGTGGTTGAAGATGACAAACCTGTAGGTATTGTGACCGACCTTGACTTTAGAGAATTCATTGGTACCGGAAAACTTCCTATTGACTGTCCCGTAAGCAAAATAATGAACTCACCGGTGATCTGTTATTCACGGGGAATTACCATTGCCCAGGCCCAGCTCACTATGATGAAACATAATATTAACCATATTTGCATCACAAAAGACGGCACTCCCAATACCAGGGTAAAGGGGATTGTGTCTGAACACGATCTTATGGTTTCACAGGGGAATAATCCTTCTGTACTTATGAAAGCCATAAACCGTGCAAGGAGCACTAAGAAGCTTAAAAAGATCAGAAGTAAAATCCTAATCCTATTACAGGGATATATAAAAAACAATATTCCCCTTACACATATCTCCAATATAATCTTTGAGCTTAATGATGCGACCATCAAACGTACGCTCCAGAGATGCCTGGGAAAAATGGAAACAACTCCACCTGTAAATTTCGCCTGGATGTCCCTGGGAAGTCAGGGAAGGAAAGAGCAGTTACTCCATACCGATCAGGATAACGCCCTTGTATTTGAAGATGTGCCTGAAGAGAAACTGGAAGAGACCAGGGCCTATTTCCTAAAGCTGGCAACAAAGGTCACCAAAAGGCTTAATATAATTGGATATGAGTTTTGTCCCGCAGAGATGATGGCTCGAAATCCGAAATACTGTCTTTCCCTTTCAGAATGGAAGGATCAGTTTTCAAAATGGGTCACCACTTCGGGAACAGACGAAATACTTCTTTGCCAGATATTCTTCGATTTTGATATTACTTACGGGGATGTGAAACTCACCAATTCCATTTCAGATCATGTTTATGATATTCTTAAGGGAAACAGGAATTTCCTTAACCGACTAGCGGCCCAGGCCCTAAGAAATCCATCTCCGCTAGGTTTTTTCAGGCAGTTCCTGGTTGAAGAGGATGGTGAGAAAAAAGACCTTTTTGATATTAAGAAGAGAGGGATCATGCCTTTAACAGATGCAGGCCGGTTACTTATTTTAGAACATCGGGTGAAAAATATCAGCAATACCGCCAACAGATTTGAGAAACTTGCTCAATTGGAACCTAACAATAAAGAGCTTTACCTGGCCTGTGCGTATTCTTCAAAAGTCCTTATAAAGTTCAGAACCAAACAAGGTTTAAAATATAAAGACAGTGGCAGATATATAAATCTTGAAGACCTAAGCAAGGAAGACCAGGTAAAGCTAAAACGCTGTTTTAAAACTATTAAAGAAATCCAGGAACTTATAAAATTAAGGTTTGAGGTAACTTATTACTTATGATATTCAACTGGTTCAAAAAGAAACAAAACCTGGAGGATCTTCCTGAATTCTGGCAAGAGTATGCGAAAAGATTTGAGGAAAAACCGGCGGAAGATATTAATGAAATTCGTTTTGTGGTCTTCGATACCGAAACCACAGGATTCGATTTTGAGAAAGATAGAATTTTAAGTATTGGCGCCGTAGCGGTAATAAATAAAACCATCGAGGTAAAGGATAATTTTGAGGTCTATTTGGATCAGGAAAAATTCAATCCCGAAACTGTAAAAATTCATGGAATAATACAGAATGAAAAATTTGATAAGCTATCTGAAATTGAAGCCTTAAAGAAATTCCTTGAATATATTCAGAATTCAGTGCTGGTAGCTCACCACGCACGCTTTGATTTGAAAATGGTAAATAACGCCCTGATTAGGCATGGCCTGCCAAAATTAAAAAACAAAGTACTGGATACAGCTGTTCTTTATAAAAGTACAAGAATTGTCACAAATCTAATAGACAGAGATAAAGTCTACTCTCTGGATGAGATTGCCGAAGTTTATAATATAGATCTCACTGACCGTCATACAGCTTCGGGTGATGCCTATATCACTGCTATTGTTTTCATGAAACTATTAAGCCGTCTGAAAAACACGAATTCGTATCTGCTTAAAAAAATAAAAAACCGAAAGTAGATACTTCCGGTTTTTTAAAATAGCCTAAAAAGACAGGTTTTTAAATACTATCTTCAAAATATTTGAGCATGTTTACTACATCCTCTTCAGTCTTGATCTTATGCTCATCGAAATATTCCTCCATTTTATCTGACTTAAATAGATCCTTAAGGTCCTTTTCCTTCAATCTAACCTCTTTGAACTGACCTCCTTCAAGGGATAAATAATAAACCATTTCTACGTCTATCTTGGCAGGTTTATCCTTGTCATATCCCGTCTTTGCCTTCTGTGCAGGTATCACATCCACCTTTGGCAGCCCAATAAAAGTGCTTTTATCTCCTTCATAGAACCTGGCAAAATATGCTTCGATATGGCCGTTATCTGTATAGATATTATCTATAAAATAAGTGTAATTACCTAATTCATAGGTGATGGATCTTAGTTTTGGTAACACATATTCCTCTTCACTATCGGGGTTTGGGCGAATAACTACCACATCTTCTAAAGCATTATAACGCATTAGAACTTCCAAAGTCCTTCCTTTATCGTCATTTATAATACCCAATTTGAAGTCATCTTCATAATAAGGGGAGCCAGTATAAAGGTCAGGCTCTTTTTCTTTAGTGAAAACCACCATGCCTCCGTCACTCATAAAGGGGTTAGCCTGTTGAGCAAATACTCCCGAAAAACAGGGGAATAATATTAAGAAAAGTATTCTGTTTAACATATGAAATAAGCTAATTATTGGGTTAATATAATAATTCAGTTCTAAAACCAGGGCGCCTTATTTATTCAGGGATCCCTCGATTATCGCTTCCACTACCTCAGGGTTAAGTAATGTTGATGTATCTCCAAGATCTGAGGTGTCATTAGAAGCTATTTTTCGAAGGATACGCCTCATGATTTTACCACTTCGAGTCTTAGGCAAGCCCCCAACGAACTGGATCTTATCGGGTTTGGCGATTGGCCCGATCTTATCAGCAATCTGCTGATTGATCTCTTTTCTCAGGTTATCCTGATTTCTGGATTCTCCAGATTCCTTAAGAATAACAAACCCATATAAAGCATTTCCCTTGACTTCATGTGGAAATCCTACAACTGCAGATTCAGCCACTGCCGGATGTTCATTTATGGCATCTTCAATAGGAGCCGTTCCAAGATTATGACCAGAAACTATGATCACATCATCTACCCTACCCGTGATCCTGTAATAACCTACCTCATCACGAAGGGCGCCATCCCCTGTAAAGTACATATTTTCGAATGTAGAGAAATAGGTGTCCCTGTATCTGTCATGATCTCCCCAGATGGTACGTGCCATGGAAGGCCATGGGAATTTTATACATAATCTGCCATCAACCTGATTCCCTTTGATCTCATCTCCATTTTCATCCATCAGCACAGGCTGTATCCCCGGAAATGGTAAAGTGGCAAAAGTTGGTTTTGTAGGTGTCACAAAAGGGATAGGTGAGATCATGATACCTCCGGTTTCGGTTTGCCACCAGGTATCTACGATCGGACTTTTACTTTTTCCAATATTATTATCATACCAGTGCCAGGCTTCCTCATTGATAGGCTCACCAACAGTACCTAACACCTTAATCGATGAAAGATCATAATTATCCACCAGGTCCACACTTTTTTTCGCCAGGGCTCTTATGGCGGTTGGGGCAGTATAGAACTGATTCACCTTATGTTTTTCAACTATTTCCCAGAATCTGCCAAAATCGGGATATGAAGGAACACCTTCGAACATTACGGTGGTAGCTCCATTGAGTAACGGGCCATAAATTATATATGAATGCCCGGTGATCCAGCCAATATCGGCAGTACACCAGTAAACATCATCATTCTCATATTTAAAGATATTCTTGAAGGTATAAGCAGAATAAACCATATAACCGGCCGTAGTATGTAGCATACCTTTTGGTTTACCGGTAGAACCTGAAGTATAAAGAATAAACAGAGGATCCTCTGAATCCACAATTTCCGGATAGCATTCATCTGAAGCCTTTTCCATTAAAGGTTCAAGCCATTTATCACGTCCTTCCTTCATATTGATCTCAGCTCCCGTCCTTTTAGCGACAAGAACAGTTTTAACATCGGGACATTCCTCAAGTGCCCTGTCTACGATTCCCTTTAGGTCCAGAGTCTTTGCACCTCTAAAAGATCCATCTGAAGTTATCAGCATCTTGCAATCGGCATCCAGCGTTCTTGTGGCTAATGCAGACGAAGAGAATCCTGCGAAAACCACTGAGTGGATTGCTCCTATCCTTGCGCAGGCAAGAACCGCATAGGCAAGTTCGGGTATCATAGGCAG
>JAWWBH010000118.1:0-8392 GCA_033721075.1 Christiangramia sp. | reverse complement strand
ATCACTGTCATTCAGGGTGCTACATTAAGTTGGGCTGAGATGAGACCTGTGGATTGTCTGGATAATGCCAGATAAAGAGTATGACACTCAAAGGGAACAGTTAATGTGAAATATTCATTTTTGTTCCCTTTGTTCCTTTTAAATATTCTCAAATTTCCGGTAGCCTGGCCAATATTCTGAATAATTCAGCCTTGCTGTAAAGAATTTTGTTTTGCAGCAAGATGTTTTTTTGTAGGGCCGCAATCAAACTGGATTCCCGCGAATTCACGAGGAAAACTGAACTTTCTCCCAATTCAAGTTTTCGTTCTTCCGCGATAAGCATTTTTTCATAACTTTCTATGAGACTGTTCATTATTTTACTCTGCTCGCTGAGTGATCCCACTTCTGTCCTAAGGGAGAGGATCTTATTCTGTAAGGTCACACGCTGACTTATCAGGTCAAATCCTGCGTTCTCAAGTTTTAGTTTGGCCAGTTGCAGCTCACCTCTTTCTTTTCTCAGGAACAATGGAATGCTGAAATTCATTCCAAATTTATAATCATCATAATTAAGGCTGTTAATTCCTTCAATTTCACTGCTAAGAAAGTTGTATTCGAGGTCAATTTTGGGAAGGAGCTTGTTTGCTTTTAATTTTTTATCAAATTCCAATGCCCTGATCTTATAATTCAAAGACCGTAATTTAGGATGATCTTCTAGATCAGTAAGTTCATTTATCTCAAGAATCTCATCTAACTTTACCGGTAATTCTCCATCTGGGAACATATTTTCCTTCAGCTCCAGTGGCGTATTTTCCTGTCCCCATAGAAAATTAGATATGTGGAGCGATGCCTTCATATAATCAAGTCTTGCCTGTTCAAGATTTAATTTACGATCCTGAACGGTAAGACTGGCTTCAAGGGTATCTATGGCCGGTTTGTCACCAAGTTCATAACTTTTTATAATTCCCTTGAAGCGGGTTTCAGCATTTTTGGTGAAGTTCCTGTAAAGCAACAAATGCCTGTAGGTCTTTAACCAGTCAAAATAAGCCAGGGAGGCTTCATATAGTATACTGTTTACAGCGATTTGCCGCTCAAGTTCTGACTGCTCCCGAAAGATCCTTGCCTGTTTTAGAGAAGCCATTCGTTCATTGATGAGAAGTCCCTGGGCTACAGGGATGGCAATTCCTGCAGAAAACAGGCCGTCTTCCGGTATCTTGTTCTGTGGATTCAGAAATTCACCTGAGTTATTTTCAAATTTTGCTTTAAGTTCTATACCATACCAGGTTGGGATTTTAAAACTGGAAGTAAGAATATCAAAATATTCAGTCTGCTTGAAATCTTTTCGGTCATAATCCACTTCAACTTTTGGGTCAAAACTTCCCCTGGATCTTCTTACTTCAGCTTCAGCCTGGTCTACCATTATCCCGGCCTGTTTCACTACGGGATGATAGGTTTTGACCATATTCAAATATTCGCTGAAGCCAAGCGAGAGACTGTCTGTTTCCTGTGAGCTGAGTAAGGAAGGCAGAATTAACAACAATATGAAAATCCCAGTGTGCTTCATTTTTTTTGTTCAATTTTGTTTTCAGGATCATAATAATTTGGAGGGAAACCATTAAGATGGCGCCATATTTCATACCAGATTGGTACATCCTCTAAAAGAGCCAGGGTGTTCGCTCCGGAACCTATCCTAAGGGCATCGGGCCATGCATGATCTTTAGGATCTGGCGCCAGTAATACCCTGTATTTTCCATTCTCACTGATATAATTGTCTATGGCTACGACCTCTGCACCATAGGTCCCATAAGAAACATTTGGCCATCCGCTGAATACAATTGCAGGCCAGCCGTCAAATCTTACGCGAACTTTCTCTCCTACATGAAGCAAGGGTAAATCCAAAGGATTTACAAAGGTTTCCACGGCAAGATCATAATTAGCCGGCATGATATTTACCAGTTTTTCTCCTTCCTTGAAGGTTTCACCTATACCCCCCAACAGGGCCTTATTAATATAACCGTCCTGCGGAGCTCTCACATAATAGAGATCTTCCCTTAGGTCATAATTTACATAGGCATTCTCAAGTTTGCTTACTTCTGCTTCAGTATCGAATCTCATTGACCGTGCTGTAGATCTTTCGCTCTTTGTTTTTGAGATTTTATCACTATATTCAGCAGTGATCCTGTTTATTTCCAGTTTTGCATTTATAAGTTCGTTTCTACTTGCCATCAGTTTATTCTGCTGTGAAATAAACTTAGCCTGGTTTTCCTGAAGTTTCAGCCTTTTTTCTTCAACATCGGTAACAGCCTTCAGGCCTTCCTCCTGCAACTGTCGGGTTCGGTTAAATTGTGTTTCCGCTATGCCAAGATTGGTCTTTGCCGCCTCAAGGTCTATACTATCGCTCAGAATTTTTAACCTGGCCTGTTCAAGTTTATTCTGGGCCTGTTCAAGTTTAAGTTCCTTTTCCTGGTTTAAAGCAATTATCTGGTCTTCCAGAGCTTCTATCTTTTCATCATAAGAAACCAGGGAGTTTGATTTGGCCCTCACCTGATCACCGGTTCTTTTTACAAGCTCAGGGTCCATATATTCATTTTTGATCTCAGTAATATGGAGAATAGTATCTCCTTTTTCCACGAAATCGCCTTCTCTTACAAACCACTTGTTGATCTGTCCCGGGATGGGAGATTGAATGGTTTGAGGGCGATGTTCCGGGTTTAGGGTGGTGACTGAGCCTGTTCCGGAGATCGTTTGAGTCCACGGAAGAAAAAGGATAATGATACCCGCTGCAGTGAAGTATTTCAGAAAGCGATTGAAATACTTATAATGACGCTGGTGGAGAACCTTTTTGCCAGCTTCGTATTGGCTTAGGTCCACCTTTTCGTGCAATGTATTTTTGGTGATGTTCAACATTTTTATAAACTCTTTTTTATCTCTCCGTTTTCCAGGCTTATTTTTTTATTAGCGTATTTCCTCCAGATCCTGTCCTGGCTGGTGACGATTATAGACCAGTTCTGATTTGGGCTGAAAAGAAAATTCAGGATCCTTTCAACTTCATTTTCATCTATTTGATTAAGAGGATCGTTCAGGATAAGCAAATGTGGTTTTCTAACTATACTTCTGGCAAGTACTATCTTTTTTGCAATAGTATGGGGGAGTTGTCTCCCTTCAGGAAAAATTACGGCATCGAGTCCTTTTGGTTGTTCTTTTACAAAATCGATAAGCCCTGTATCTCTTAATACTTCTGAAATTTCCTTTTGTGATATGGTTTTATCGCCAAAAGTGATATTCTCCAGCAAAGTACCTTCAAAGGGGCTTTCCTCTGAAATGGATTGCCCTAAGAGAGAACGATAGTGGTTCAGATTGATATTCTGAAGTGAAATTCCATTGACATAAATCTTTCCTGAAGTAGGTTCTAATAAACCAGCTATGATTTTAAGCAGGGTGGATTTGCCTGATCCATTAGGACCATCCAGTATGATCTTATCTCCGGGTTCGATTTTAAGGTTTATATCTTTCAGGATCTCTGTGCCATCTGCCGTAACATATCCTATATTTTTTAGTTCTATGGTAAGTGAGGCATTCTCTGCAAAGCTTTTATCTTCGTTAACAGGTTCCAGTTCCTTATCTACCACCTCACCAAGTTTTTCAAGAGAAGTAAGTACATCGTAAAAGTTTTCCAGGCCTATGATCATTTTTTCAACTGAACTAATTATGAGCAGTATAATGATCTCGGCCGCTACAAACTGTCCTATATTCATTTGTTGGTTAAGTACCAGCAAGCCCCCGATGATCAACAAACCTGCTGTAATCAACACCTTAAAGCCTATCATCTGAATGAATTGTAATCTTAAGATGCGGAAATGGTTCTCCCTGGCATCAAGGTATTTGCTAACCAGCTTATCGTTTTTAGTGATCGCCAGGTTAGTGCGGCCAGAGATCTTAAAACTGACCAGGGTACGGGCTACTTCCTGGATCCAGTGGGCAATCCTGTACTTCATTTTGGATTCTTTGATACTGGTATTTAATCCCGCTTTTCCTGTAAAGCGAAAAACCAGGAAAATAAGCAGGACCAGTAGAATTCCATAGAAAATGAAAAACGGATGGTATAATGATAAAAGGATAAGTCCAAAAGTTATCTGGAATATTGCCGCAGGGAAATCAAGAACAAGTTTTGAAATGCCCTTTTGTATGCTCAAAACGTCAAAAAAGCGATTAGCCAGCTCAGGCGGATAAAAGTTATGCAATTGGGACATCTTGATTTTCGGAAATCGATAAGTGAACTCAAAAGAAGCCCGGGTGAATATTTTTTGCTGAACATTTTCAAGGATACGTATTTGCATGAGCTGAAGTACCCCTACAAATCCAACTCCCAGTGTAACCAGGCTTACCAGCACTATCCAAGAGGTTGAAATACGGGCGCCCTGGATAAGGTTAATGATAGCCTGGATACCAAGGGGAACAGATAGATTGACGACTCCTGCAAAGATCGCATAGTAGAGGATCTGCATGAAATCCTTCTTTTCCAGTTTTAAAAGTCCGATAAATCTTTTCCAGGTTGTGAGGTTGGTCTTAGACATTGTCTTTGATGTTTAATACGCTGATAATAAGGTGACGGAAGTAAACCGGAGGCATTACCTTTTTATTGCAATCTGTTATGGAGGTGAAATGGTCTTTTAAAAAATGCTGGTGCAGGGCTCCTTCGATGATCATACTTGCAAGGCTTCCGGGATAAGGATAGGAAGGTTGCACGTTAAGGACCATTTCCTTTATTCTGTGAACTAGTCGTTTATAAACAAGAAAATAACCTTCCCTGTTCTCATCGTCAACCTCTTTGGTTAAAAATGACTTGGAAGATTCATTGATAATGATCTGGTTAAGAGCCACTTCGTTGATATGACTAAAAGAATCATCTTTTTTGACGGTCTCAGTAACTACCTCTATTGCTTTCAATAATTTTTGAGAAGGATCAGTAATACTGTTGGTTGCGAATACCAGCTGATATTCTTTCCATCCCCAATACCATGAAGTAAGATAAACCAATAGCTTGTGTTTATTCTCAAAGTAACGGTAGATGGAGCTTTCATTGGATTTTATTTTCTCTCCAAGCTTTTTGAAAGTGAAATTCTCAAAACCAATTTCATGAATTAGTAATATCCCGTTTTCTACAATTCGCCTTCCTAATTCTGTAGATTCAGGATCCTTTAAATAGACCTTGTCATTAACACTTATTTTGAGGTCCTGCAGCAAATATTTCATACCTAATATATTTGCTTTCAAAAATAATAGTAAAATAATTATAAATGATAGTAATACTATTATTTAACAATAGTTTGATAATTGTGTAAACTTAAGGTCATTGGATAACAGGAGCGTAATTAAAAAGCCTGTTCCGGAATCGAGCGGGGAGCTTTTTTGGGCTCAGGAAAAAATATTTTTTTTAAAAGCTATATTTCATTCAAAAAAAAGGGGAAAAACAATTTCAAATTCCAGATTTTGAAAATTAATAAAGGAAATTTTGCGGATACCGTAAAGGCTTGATTTTTCCCTTAAATACCTGTTTTTAAATGCTTCAAAAAGGCTTAGTTTTATCCATTCAATTTTAAAGAATTTTATATTTCGGCATGGAAAACAAACGCTATTTTGTAATAGACTTTGATAGTACCTTCACTCAGGTGGAAGCTCTGGATGTACTGGGAGAACTCTCTCTGTCAAATCATCCCAAAAAAGAACAGAAATTACAGGAGCTCAAGGATCTTACCGATCTTGCGATGGAAGGGGAACTGGCTTTCAGGGAATCACTGGAGAAACGACTGGAAATTCTGGAAGCTCATAAAAATTCCATCCCTAAACTGGTGGAAATGTTGCGGGAAAAAGTTTCGGTTTCCTTTGTGCGGAATGAGGAGTTCTTCAAGGAGTACCAGGACCGTATCTATATTATTTCAAGCGGATTTAAAGAGGTTATCATTCCTATTGTTAGCGAAATGGGGGTTAAGAAAGAAAATGTATTTGCCAATACCTTTGAATATGATGAGGAGGGTAATATTACCGGTTTTGATAAACAGAATGTGCTTTCTTCCAACAATGGGAAAGTAGAATTGCTTAAACAACTTGACCTTAAAGGCGACGTGTATGTGATTGGTGACGGTTATAATGATTATGAAATAAAAGCAGCCGGTCTCGCCAATAAGTTCTATGCCTTTACCGAAAATGTTGAGCGTGACAATATTCTTGAAAAAGCCGATCATATAACTCCAAGTCTGGACGAATTCCTATACCTTCATAAGATGAACAAAGCCATATCCTATCCAAAGAACCGTATCAAGGTCTTATTACTCGAAAATGTGCATTCCGATGCTGTAAACATCATGAAAAATGAGGGTTACAATGTGACTACTATCGCTGGTGCACTGGATGAAGAAGAACTGTCTGAAAAGATCAAGGATGTTTCTATACTTGGGATAAGGTCCAAGACTAATCTTACTGCTAAAGTCCTGGAAAATGCCAATCGTCTTATTGGCGTGGGAGCCTTTTGCATAGGGACCAACCAGATAGATCTTGAGGCATGTCTAAAGAAAGGTGTAGCCGTATTTAATGCACCATATAGTAATACCCGATCTGTGGTTGAACTGGCCATTGGCGAGATCATTCTACTCATGAGAAACCTGCCTGACCGTATTGCCGAGATGCATCGTGGCGAATGGAATAAATCAGCAAAAGGAAGTTATGAGGTTAGAGGTAAAAAACTAGGTATTGTAGGTTATGGAAATATAGGAGCGCAGCTTTCTGTAGTTGCCGAAGCCATAGGTTTTGATGTATACTATTACGACCTGGTTGAAAAGCTTGCAATGGGGAACGCAACCAAATGCAACAGCCTTAAAGAGCTTTTTGAGAAGGTAGATATAGTTACGCTTCATGTTGATGGCCGAAAGGAGAACAAGAACATGATAGGGGATAAGGAATTCAGCTGGATGAAAGAAGGTTCTATCTTCTTAAATCTTGCCCGGGGACAGGTAGTTGATGTGGAAGCACTTAAGAAACATATGGAATCTGGAAGAATAAAAGGTGCCGGAGTTGACGTTTTTCCTAAAGAGCCAAAGACCAATCAGGAGGAATTTGAATCAACTCTCAGAGGGCTTCCCAACCTGATCCTTACACCACATATTGGTGGTAGTACTGAAGAAGCACAGGAGAACATTGGTAATTTCGTGCCGGGTAAGATAATCGAATATATCAATACAGGTAGTACCACCAATTCGGTGAATTTCCCTAACCTGCAGTTGCCTATACTGGAGAACGCTCACAGGCTTATTCATATTCACCATAATAAACCGGGGATCATTGCTCATATTAACAGGATACTTGCGGCTCATGACATTAATATCGTGGGGCAATATCTTAAGACCAATGAGACCATAGGTTATGTTATTACAGATATAGATAAGGAGTATAATAACGAGGTGATCAAAGAGCTTAAAGGAATCCAGGGAACAATCAGGTTTAGGGTGTTGTATTAGACCGTAGTCTTTATTTTTAAGCCTTCAGTTAATCAACCTTAAATTTTCCCAATCAACATTATTAATAATCGACCAAGACTTGAATTATGGACATACATATACCAGAAGAATTTAAGATTACCGAACAGTTACACCAGGAAACCTATCTATCCAATGGGGAACTGATAAAATGGAATGGAAAGACAGATGAGGTCTATTCAACCATCGCATCAACAGATGAGTATGAACCAACGCTTTTAGGTACGGTACCACATATGGATAAAGATTCGGCATTGGAAGTGCTGCAATCTGCCTGTGATGCCTATGCCAAGGGCCAGGGTAAATGGCCAACCATGAAAGTGGCCGACAGGATCGCCTGTATGGAGAATTTTGTTGAAGGAATGAAGACAAAGAGGGAGCAGGTGGTGAAATACCTTATGTGGGAAATAGGCAAATCACTGCCAGATTCAAGAAAGGAATTTGACCGTACGGTCGAATATATTCTTGATACCATAGAAGACTATAAACAGCTTGATCGCGATAGCGCAAAGTTCCGGGAAAAAGATGGCGTGTATGCTCATATTCGTCGGGGTCCCCTTGGAGTGGTGCTTTGTCTGGGCCCTTATAACTACCCGCTAAACGAAACCTTCGCATTGCTGATCCCTGCCATAATCATGGGGAATACTGTTGTTTTTAAACCAGCCAAACACGGAGTGTTGTTGCTCTCACCTTTATTGGAAGCATTTCAGCAATCATTCCCTAAAGGAGTGGTGAATGTTATCTACGGCAGGGGACGAGAAGTGGCAGCGCCTATAATGCAAACCGGAAGAATAGATGTCCTGGCTCTAATTGGGAACAGTAAATCGGCAATCGCATTACAGGATCAGCATCCCTACAAGAACAGGTTAAGGCTGGTTTTAGGACTT